>NZ_JBFSUX010000008.1:0-124097 GCF_041467595.1 Vibrio sp. 10N.247.311.13
ACCGATGACCTCAACCTTGGCAAGGTTGCGCTCTACCAACTGAGCTAGTATCGCAATCTGAAAACGTCTTTCTCCGTTCAGGGCTGCGAATTATAAGAGCATTTTTTTGTGATGCAAGTCCTTAATGCAAAATTACGAAACTTTTTACTCAACTGCTGTAAAAGCACACAGATTTGCAAAAAAAACGGCTCTTATGTCCCTGAAAAGTTAGATAAACGTGATCATTTTATTCGACTAGATGTTAATAATCGTTTTTCGGTAGTACTGCAGCTCGGCGATCGACTCTCGAATATCGTCTAACGCAAGGTGACTTCCCGACTTAGAAAAACCATCTAAAACTTCAGGTTTCCAACGACGAGTCAGCTCTTTCAGAGTGCTTACGTCAACATAGCGGTAGTGGAAGTACTCTTCTAACTCTGGCATGTGCTTGTATAGGAAACGACGGTCTTGACCAATGCTGTTGCCACAAATTGGTGACTTACCTTTTGGTACCCATTTTTCAAGAAACTCAATGGTTTGTTGGATGGCATCTTGCTCTGAAACCGTGCTTTCTTGAATTCGCTTCACGAGGCCGCTGCCAGTGTGAGTCGTTGTACACCACTCGTCCATCTTGTCCAATTCACTCTGAGGTTGGTGAATAGCCAAAACAGGTCCTTCAGCCAGGATGTTAAGCTCACTATCAGTAACGATAGTAGCAATTTCAATGATTTTATGAGTTTCAGGATCAAGTCCTGTCATCTCTAGATCAACCCAAATAAGGTTCTGATCGCTAAAGGACATAAGGCGTCGCCTATTTGTTTATGTGTAAAAGAGGTACTATACCCAAATAACTATACTCAAACTAGCTTTAGGACCATCGAAATCACGTGGTACCAGCAACATCCTGTTTGAGTCCCCAATCATCAAGTTAGATGTGTTAAGTGAAAAATTGTGGCTAAAAAAAAGAAGTTAACCAAAGGTCAAGTACGTCGTGTACGTAGCAACCAGAACAAGCGACTCAAGAAAGAAGATTCTATCCAATGGGATGAGAACATGCTTGGCGGAACCAAAAGCGGACTCGTGATTACGCGCTTTGGCCAACATGCTGATATCGAAGATCTTGAAACTAACGAAGTTCATCGTTGTAACTTACGCCGTAGTATCGAGACTTTAGTTTCTGGTGACCGAGTGACTTGGCGCGCAGGCTTAGAATCAATGGCCGGTATTTCTGGCGTTGTGGAAGCGGTTGAGCCGAGAACTTCAATGCTGACTCGCCCTGATTACTACGATGGCCTAAAGCCAGTAGCTGCGAACGTCGACCAAATGGTTATCGTATCGGCTGTGCTACCAGAGCTATCACTTAATATTATCGACCGTTACCTAATTGCTTCAGAAACGGTAAACATCGCGCCGCTTGTTGTACTGAACAAGGTCGATCTACTGACTGATGAGCAGATTGCTGAATACCGTGAAACACTTAAAGAGTACGAGAAGATCGGCTATAAAGTGATGTTCGTGAGTAAAGAGTCTGGCTACGGCATCAAAGAGCTGGAAGCTGAACTCAAAGACCGTATCAACATCTTTGTTGGTCAATCGGGTGTGGGTAAATCAAGCCTAGTGAATGCATTAATGCCTACGCTAGACATTGAAGAAGGCGAAGTCTCTGAGAACTCAGGTCTTGGTCAGCACACAACCACGGCAGCTCGTTTATACCACTTCCCTTCTGGTGGTGATCTGATTGATTCACCAGGAGTGCGTGAATTCGGCCTATGGCACCTAGAGGCCGACGAAATCACTGAAGCCTTTATCGAGTTCAAGCCTTACCTTGGCGGTTGTAAGTTCCGTGACTGTAAACACATTGATGACCCAGGCTGCATCCTGCGCGAAGCGGTAGAAAACGGAAAGATCAGTCGATTACGTTTCGACAACTACCACCGCATCATTGAAAGCATGGCGAGTAACAAAGATAACCGTCAGTATTCACGCAACAAAAAAGCCGATCTCTAATCGCGTTTTTGTGAACAAATGTGTGCATTTACTGACAATTGGCGCGAATTTAAGTAACATCTCGCGCCCTAAACCGTCATCGACAGATTTAATTGAAAAACAATTAGCATTGGAAAATTAATACAATGGATAAGATTAAAGTTGGATTGCAGTACTGGATTCCACAACATGGATTAACTCGCCTAGTCGGCAAACTTGCGTCTGCTAAAGCGGGCGGCTTAACGACAGCGATCATCAACTGGTTCATCAAGCAATACAAAGTGAACATGGATGAAGCTCTGCATAGCGATCCAAAACACTTTAAAACATTCAATGAATTCTTCGTGCGTGAATTGAAAGAAGGCATGCGTCCTATCGCTGAAGGTGAGTCTGTTATTGTTCACCCTGCAGATGCACGTGTGAGCCAATTTGGCCCAATTACTGACGGTCAACTGATTCAAGCGAAAGGCCATAACTACTCAGCTCGCGAGCTATTGGGTGGTGATGCTGCGCTAGCGGATGAGTTTAAAGACGGTGAATTCGCAACGCTTTACCTGTCTCCAAGTGATTACCACCGCGTGCACATGCCATGCGACGGCACACTGCGCCAGATGATCTACGTTCCAGGTGACCTTTTCTCAGTTAACCCGTTAACGGCAGAAAACGTTCCAAACCTATTCGCACGTAATGAGCGTGTCGTTTGTATCTTCGATACGGAATTTGGCCCAATGGCACAAGTGCTGGTTGGCGCAACGATCGTAGGTAGCATCGAGCAAGTATGGGCAGGTACCATCACCCCACCTCGTGGTAACTCGGTTTACAAATGGGATTACCCTGCACAAGGTGACAAAGCAATCATCTTGAAGAAAGGCGAAGAGATGGGCCGCTTTAAGCTTGGTTCAACCGTTATCAACCTGTTCGCTAAAGATGCGATCAAGTTTGACGACACTATGCAAAATGGCGAGAAAACGGTTCTTGGTACACCTTTCGCGCACATTGCTGGCAAAGAAGCGCAAGCAAATGACGATGTTGTTACCGATTCTGCTGAAAACACTGACCAAGCTTAACAATTTGAGTTAACTCATTTAAGCTTTCAAGGCGCGTTACTTTTTCTATTTCAGAGAAGAACGCGCCTTTTTCTTAACTCTACCGATTCATTTGCTACTCAAGCTCTAACAACTCAATCTTTCAAACCCTGCCCAGCCACCTGCTGCTTCTCACTCTTGTCTCTAATTGCCCAGATAAAAGATTGACCAAAAACAAAACAACTGTCGAAACCTTAAACAACTTTTTGATTTTACAACCCGTCTCCAAGTACCAGAAATCCAGATAACTTACTCTATTTGAAGATATTTTATTTATAGGGTCTTTGTACATGCCTAAACTCAATGTTGGCGTTCTGGTCAAGCTGTTGATTTGTTTTGCGATTCCCTTAGGCGTGTTATTCATGCCGATAGATTCAATACCAATCGATGATCTCACGCTGATTCAACACCGCCTGTTGGCGATATTCTTATTAGCAGCCCTGCTGTGGGTGCTTGAACCTGTTCCGGTATTCGCCACTTCCATTTTGATCATTGCGCTTGAACTGGTGATGATATCTGACAAAGGTTTACACCTATTTAGAAATCCACCAGCGGGGCACAATCTCGGTGAGTTAATCAAATATACCGACATCTTCGGTGCATTTTCGTCACCGATCATCATCCTTTTCATGGGTGGTTTTGCTCTTGCGATATCCGCATCCAAGTACGAACTCGACAACAACCTAGCTCGAGTGCTTCTCAAACCATTTGGTACAGAGCCGCGCTTCATTATGCTCGGCTTAATGCTGATCACCGCCGTGTTCTCAATGTTCATGTCAAATACCGCAACGACGGTAATGATGCTTGCGCTGCTCGGCCCTATCGTGGCATCTGCACCAAAAGGCGATATGGGTATCAAAGCGCTCGTGTTGTGTATTCCAATTGCTGCCAATACTGGCGGTATCGCAACCCCAATCGGTACACCGCCCAATGCCATCGCGCTGCAATACCTAACGGGTGAAAATACCATCGACTTCCTCAGCTGGATGATGATGGGCTTACCCTTTGTGATCATCCAACTCACCATCGCTTGGTTTCTTCTACAAAAACTCTTCCCTTCTAAAGAAAGAAACATGGTGCTCAAGCTTGATGGACAATTTAGAAAGAGCTGGCGAGCGATTGTGGTTTACATCACCTTCGCTGCGACAATCTTATTGTGGATGACCACCAAACTGCACGGCATGAACACCTATGTCGTGTCTATCATTCCACTGGCTGTGTTTACGCTCACTGGCATCATGGGCAAAGAAGAACTCAAGCTGATTAACTGGGATGTGTTGTGGCTGGTCGCAGGTGGTATTGCGATTGGTATTGGCTTAGATAAAACAGGCTTAGCCGCTGCACTCGCACACGCAATTGACTATGAATCGCTGTCACCTGCAGCTGTGGTACTGACATTGTCTATCGTGTGTTGGTTAATGGCGAACTTCATGTCAAACACTGCGACGGCCAACTTGCTGATGCCGATAGCCGCTGCAATTGGTGCTTCCATGGAAAGCCTAGTTGCGATTGGTGGTCTGCAAGGCTTGCTGGTTGTGGTCGCCTTCTCTGCGTCACTTGGTATGATTCTGCCCGTATCGACACCACCAAACTCACTGGCCTACTCGACCGGGCTTATCGAAAGCAAAGACATGGCGAAGATGGGCATCATCTTAGGTATTGTGGGCTTGCTGATGGTTTACCTCGCCCTGTTTATCATCACCTAGCACGTTAATCCCTACTAATGCCCTTCCAGATAGTAATCACGTCTTTGCTATCTGGAAGGTTTAGTGCATATTGAATCCCCCACTTCTACATTTTGACACGGACGTACACTTCAATGGGATTCGAATGGCTGGCTCTTGCTGCCGCTTTTCTTTGGGCTATCGCGAGCCTGATGTCAGTAAAGCCTGCTCAACACTTAGGTTCTTTCGCCTATAGCCGTTGGCGCATGGGTTGCACTGCTATCATCTTATCGAGCATGGCTTGGTTTACTGGTGGCTGGTCAACGGTCGAAGCAGACCTAGTCACGCCGATGATGCTGTCTGGGCTAATTGGCATCTTCATTGGTGATACCGCCCTATTTGCTTGTTTGAACAGAATGGGACCGCGCCAAGCAGGTTTGCTGTTCTCTTGTCACGCCGTGTTCTCGGCAATTCTTGGTTACTTCCTATTTAGCGAAAGCATGACTTCGGTGGAGCTGATTGGCTCGGCTTTGGTGTTCAGTGGTGTATTAACCGCGATATTCTTTGGTCGTCGAGGACAAGCCAACAATCAACTCGAAACCATTAAAGGCACTGTGTGGATTGGTGTTGCACTGGGAATTACAGCTGCGATTTGCCAAGCCTTGGGCGGTATTATTGCAAAACCCGTGATGCAAACCAGCATAGACCCTGTTGCCGCTTCAGCGATTCGTATGATCACCGCTTTTGTTGCTCACTCCGCATTTCGTCTAACTGGCGCTAAGCTCTCACGCGCAATCAACCCGATGAATGGTCAAATATTTGCGATTACCGCAGTGAACGGATTTTTAGCGATGGCGGTGGGAATGACGCTGATCTTGTATGCGCTTCAGGAAGGCAATGTCGGCATGGTTGCTCTGTTATCTTCAACCACACCTATCATGTTGTTACCAATACTTTGGCTGTACACCAAACAGAGACCAAATGCCTACGCTTGGATCGGTGCCATTGTTGCCGTAGTGGGTACTGGTATTCTAGTCAGCTAGCTAGTGAAGTTAATTGGCAGCTGATTGGAAACTGAGAGTGAATAGCTAATGACTATTCACTCTCAGTAAAAACAAAAGCAAAAAGTTAAGAACGTGGGAAAGGAAAAGCCGTCACGTCATCGATGTGGTCATAACCTAACGCCAGCATGATCAGACGATCAATACCTAAAGCAACACCCGCACAGTCTGGTAAGCCCGCTTTTAATGCCTCAATCAAGTGATGGTCAATCGGTTGAGGCGATAAGCCCATCTCAATACGTTTGGCATTGTCATCTTCAAAGCGCTTGAGCTGCTCTTGTGGTTTATCCAGCTCATGGAAGCCGTTTGCCAATTCAATCCCTTTGAAATACACCTCAAAGCGATCCGCCACTCGTGGATCATTCGGGTTAATCTTGGCTAACGCCGCTTGTGATGCCGGAAAGTCATAAACAAACGCAGGGACTTGTTGGCCTATTTTGGCTTCAACCCCAATACTAAACAGCAACTGCAGCAAGGTATCGCGGTCTTCTTCTGGTTCTGCAATGTCGCTGAGCCCAAGTTTCGCCGCAGCTTGCTTTAGCGTATCCATCGAATCTTCCAGTGGACACACACTTAACACATCAATAAAGGCTTGTTGGTAAGTCATTCGCTCTGCTGAGCCTGATTTAAGTACCTGCTGTAACAACAGATCCATTTCATCCATCAAGTCATGATGATCAAAGCCAACGCGATACCACTCCAACATGGTGAACTCAGGGTTGTGGTAACGGCCATTTTCTTCGTTACGGAAAGACTTACAAATTTGGTAAATACAGCCACTGCCCGCCGCTAATAGACGTTTCATATGAAACTCAGGGCTAGTCATAAAGAACAGAGGCTGACCGTGCGCATAACCCGGCCCTACGAATTCAGTTTTGAAAGTATGCAAATGCACGTCCGTCACCGTGGCGTGGCTCATCGCAGGCGTATCCACTTCCATCACGTTTCGCTCAGCAAAGAACTGACGAATTTGATTAAGGATATCAGCACGTTGCTTTAACTGTTTAATGGTTGCGGCCGGTTGCCATGTAGAGTGCATTATTGAGTTCCATATTACTGAATTCTAGGCGACGAAAATTACCACCTTTCATCGCTTTTGTAAGCTTCTATCTTTCTATTCGTGAAAGCAAAATGTTGTTTTAATGAAGCCAGAAAATTACGTTCTACAATACAATTATCAATACAGATTTCACATCAACATTGATAACAAAAATCATACTCAACAAGCCGTTAACACCCGTCCTGTGGGTTAATCGTTATCAACAATTCATTGCCGTGATTGCAGTCACATAACCTATAATTTCTATGCCTCCATATGCATTACCGACCTAAAAACCCAAATGCATCAACTTTTCGAATACCGTCCTCTCTTACACTGAACCTACCACTTAAGGCTTAGGGGCGCTAAATGGTTCCTACGATTTAGAACCTCCTAAATAGGCTTTTTATAATTACAAGCGGAATACTCCGCATCACACTGGAGAATAACTGTGAAGACAATTACCACAGATATCGCAGTCATCGGCGCAGGCGGCGCTGGTCTTCGTACAGCTATTGCTGCGGCTGAAGCTAATCCTGAACTGGAAGTAGCACTGATTTCTAAAGTTTACCCAATGCGTTCGCACACGGTAGCGGCAGAAGGCGGTTCAGCAGCAGTAATTAAAGACGAAGATAGCTTAGATAACCACTTCAACGATACTGTTGGTGGTGGCGACTGGCTATGTGAACAGGATGTTGTTGAATACTTTGTTGAAAACTCGACTCGCGAAATGATCCAAATGGAACAATGGGGCTGCCCATGGAGTCGTAAAGAAAACGGTGAAGTAAACGTACGCCGATTCGGCGGTATGAAGGTAGAGAGAACGTGGTTCGCAGCGGATAAAACCGGCTTCCACATGCTTCATACTCTGTTCCAGACTTCGATGAAGTACGACACAATCAAACGATTTGATGAGTACTTTGTGGTGGACCTTCTCGTAGAAAACCAGAGCGGCGTTGAAGATGGCGAAGTACAAGGCCTAATCGCGATTCACATGTCTGAAGGTGAGCTTGTTACCATCAAAGCAAAATCTGTTGTTCTAGCAACGGGTGGCGCAGGTCGTGTTTACCACTGTAATACCAACGGCGGCATCGTAACTGGCGACGGTATGGCAATGGCTTATCGCCACGGTGTACCACTGCGTGATATGGAGTTCGTTCAATACCACCCAACAGGCCTACCAGGCACTGGCATCTTGATGACCGAAGGTTGTCGTGGTGAAGGCGGTATCATCGTCAACAAGAACGGCTACCGTTACCTCCAAGATTATGGCATGGGCCCTGAAACTCCAGTGGGCGAGCCGAAAAACAAATACATGGAACTGGGTCCTCGTGACAAAGTTTCTCAAGCATTCTGGCACGAGCAGCAGAAAGGCAACACCATCAAGCACCCGCTTGGTGATGTCGTACACCTTGACCTTCGCCACCTTGGTGAAGAGTACCTGCAAGAACGCCTACCGTTTATCTGTGAGCTAGCAAAAGCGTACGTAAACGTCGACCCAGCAAAAGAGCCAATCCCAATTCGTCCAACCGTTCACTACACCATGGGTGGTATTGAAACTAACGGTACCTGTGAAACTCGCATTAAAGGCCTATTCGCCGTTGGTGAATGTGCTTCAGTTGGCCTGCACGGTGCAAACCGCCTAGGTTCTAACTCTCTGGCTGAGTTCGTTGTATTTGGTCGCGTAGCGGGTGAACAAGCCGTGAAACGTGCAGCAGAATTCAAAGGCTGGAATGAAGAGTCTATCGCGAAGCAAGTGAAAGCGGTTGAAGATCGCATCGCAGGTCTGCTAAGCCAAGAAGGCGATGAGAACTGGGCTGATATCCGCACTGAAATGGGTCACACCATGGAAGCGGGTTGTGGTATCTACCGTCAAGAAGACTTGATGCAAGAAACCATCGACAAAATCACTGAGCTAAAAGCACGTTACAAAAAGATCAGCATTAAAGACAAAGGCCAAGTGTTCAACACGGACCTACTTTACGCTATCGAAGTGGGTTACGGTCTTGAAGTTGCTGAAGCGATGGTTCACTCAGCTATTCTTCGTAAAGAGTCACGCGGTGCGCACCAACGTCTAGACGACAACTGCACAGAACGTGACGACGTGAACTTCCTGAAACACTCTCTATCGTTCTACAACGAAGATGCAGCACCAACCATCGACTACAGCGGCGTTAAGATTACTAAATCTCAACCTAAAGCTCGTCTTTACGGTGAAGCTGCTGAGAAAGCCGCTGCCGCTGAAAAAGCAGCAGAAGAGAATGCGAAGAAGAGCGAAGAGGAGCAAGCATAATGTCAGCGAATCGAATCCAAAAAATTGAAATCCTGCGTTATGACCCTGAGCACGATGCAGAACCTCACTTTCAAACCTTTGAAGTTCCGTTTGATGAAACCATGTCAGTACTTGATGCGATCGGTTACATCAAAGACAACCTAGATAAAGACCTGTCTTACCGTTGGTCTTGTCGTATGGCGATTTGTGGTTCTTGCGGCATCATGGTTGATGGCGTGCCAAAACTGGCGTGTAAGAGCTTCTTACGTGATTATCCAAACGGCTTCAAAATTGAGCCTTTGGCTAACTTCCCAATCGAAAAAGATTTGATTGTCGACATGACGCCGTTCATCGAGCGCCTTGAAGCGATCAAGCCTTACATCATCGGTAACGACCGTAAGCCAGAAGACGGCACAAACATCCAAACTCCAGAGCAAATGGCGAAATACAAACAGTTCGCTGGCTGCATCAACTGTGGTTTGTGTTACGCAGCATGTCCTCAGTTTGGTCTAAACCCTGAGTTCATCGGCCCTGCGGCACTTGCTCTTGCTCACCGCTACAACCTAGATAGCCGTGACAATGGTAAAGCCGAACGTATGAAGCTTATCAATGGCGACAATGGCGCTTGGGGCTGTACGTTTGTAGGTTACTGTTCTGACGTATGTCCGAAGAAAGTAGACCCAGCGGCTGCAGTAAACCAAGGTAAAGTTGAGTCTTCAATGGACTTCGTTATCTCGATGTTCAAGCCAGACGGATCGCAAGTAAAAACAGCAGAGGAGGCATAATATGAGCAATCGTAAGCCTTATGTTCGTGAGATGAAGAGAACGTGGTGGAGCAACCATCCGTTCTACCGCTTCTACATGCTACGTGAAGCGACTGTACTGCCTTTGATTTTATTCACTCTGTTCCTAACCTTCGGTTTGGGTGCACTAGTGAAAGGCCCTGAAGCTTGGGCTGGTTGGTTGAGCTTTATGGCTAACCCTATCGTCGTTGGTATCAACATCGTGGCACTGCTAGGCAGCTTGCTGCACGCTCAAACCTTCTTCAGCATGATGCCTCAAGTAATGCCAATCCGTCTTAAAGGCAAATTGGTTGATAAAAAAATCATCGTACTGACCCAGTGGGCAGCGGTGGCTTTTATTTCTTTAATCGTTCTTGTTGTGGTGTAAGGAGCTTTCGTTATGAACACAAATTACAAAGTAAAACCTGTTAACCACAACCCACAACGCTCTGATGAGCCAATCTGGTGGGGCCTATTTGGCGCTGGCGGTACTTGGTTTGCGATGATCACACCAATCACAGTTCTAGTGTTAGGTATCTTAGTGCCAATGGGCATCATCGATGCGGACGCAATGAGCTACGAGCGTGTGTCTGAATTCGCCACCAGCATTATTGGTGCGCTATTCATCATCGGTACGCTAGCACTGCCAATGTGGCACGCAATGCACCGTCTTCACCACGGCATGCACGACCTTAAGTTCCATGTCGGTGTTGCGGGTAAAGTTGGCTGCTACTTCGTTGCAGGCCTAATCAGCGCATTGTCTATTATCTTCATTTTTATGATTTAACAGTTAAGAGCAGATTCGGGATTCAAGTTATAGAGCACCGAAGAGCTTAAGAGCGAAAAGACTAAAAGCAGAACAAGAACTCCTTGTTCTGCTTTTTTTGTTGCTTGTTATATCTCTTACTCTCAATTTCTCTAAGAACCCATCCGAAAAACCACTCACAAGAAAATCAACCTATTCAATAAAAAGCCAAATTAAACCTATTATTTTGTGAACCCCCTTCAAAAAAATAAATTCTTGCCATAATTAAACCAATCATTTGCAACCTAACGCTTAAATACTCAACCTCGCACAGTGTCTTTAGTTGATGCAAATCACAGTCCATAACAAATAACTAAACTTTATGGTTAAGCATTCTTGATTCGCAGCGTGCATATTGGTAATAATTCCTTATAAAAAACAAATATTAATAACAATAATATCAGTATGCAGGTTTATCTATGGACGGCTTAAAATCAATCTACTTTCCGCGACACACTTCCCCCCCAATGGCTAGTCGATATTAATTCTATTTAGTCATTCAAAATGAATCTAAAAAAGATTGTGTTTTCGATAGCTGTTTTTTCTGCAGTTGTCATTGGGTATACCTTTTTTTCATCTTTTCCCTCTCCTGAATGTCGTCAGTATTCAGGTGAACTACGTATGGGAGAAGAAATTACAACCTTCACTTTTTCGCTTCTTTCTAAAACCGTCGAACTAAAGACAACATTTAACCAGCCTCTACAAAAGCTCGGTATACCAAATGAAATACATTACCAGTTTCAAATCCTTGCAGTCACACAGCAAAATAAGACTTGGCGCTACCGATTAAAAGAACTAAACAGTGGTTTTCTGCAAGAGCTCGAAATTAAGTCAAATGGTGATCGTTATTCGATTCGTTGGATCAACGACCGAGCAAACAACATAATTTACAAATGCACGGAAGTAGATAATGCAAAACTTTAAAAAAGCAGCAATCGCGGTAAGCCTATCCTTAGCGGTTTCTAGTTGTTCAAGTACAGGTAATTATGGTGGCATTAGCACTACCACTCTAATTGGCTGTGCTGGAGGGATGATAGTCGGTGGTCTTGCTGGCAAAGCTCTTGGTGGAAAGGAAGGAGCGTGGATCGGCGCAGGTGTTGGCGCATTAGTCGGTTGCTCCGTTGGCTATTACTGGGCGCAACGTGAAGCAAAACTAACAGAAGCGGCAAAAGAACAGAATGTAGACGTCGAGTTTGAACGTATTGGCTCTCAGGATGACAACGAAGTCGACGGCATGGTCGTAGTCCAATCAAAGGCGATTATTAAAGCTGAACAAACGGGTAATACAGAGCAAATTGAAAATGTGGTGGGCAACTCCGAAGTAGTTGGCCTTTCTGCAACAGTTAAAGGCGATATATTCCGAACAGGCCAAACCGATGTATCGAGTGCGAAACATAAACGCTTCTTTAAAACTTATTCAGACACCGTAAAACCAAGTGGTAGCGCAGTACTGGTCGTAGGGCACACAGATAACACCGGTTCGGCAAAAGTTAATGCCGAGGTTTCACTTAAACGAGCTCGTAGTGTTGCTCGTGAATTAATCCTCAACGGGATCCCAAAAGAAAACATCTATATTTACGGGGCTGGAGAATCTCAACCAATTACCTCCAATAACTCGACTCAAGGCCGTGCTGAAAATCGACGTATTGAAGTCGTTACTCTGGATAACAAACCTGAATACATTACCAACTATGTTCGATACAAAGCGACAGAACCTAGCTACGCGAAACTAAGAACCACAGATAACATTGCCAAACGCAGTAAAACTGTTAGCCAGCAAGTCACGAAAGGACAAGCGACTTCTGTACAAAGCACGACAGCTGTAAAAGATCTAATCGATAAAAACAACCGTCGTAGTATAAATAATCGTTCTTATGTCGACTTCGGTGGGGAAAGCTATCAAGGGGCAGGAAATAACCTTTTTGCCTACATTGGCGCGCGCGAGAGCAATAATTTCTCAATTATCGGACAGGCTGTGGCCAATACACTTGAAGAATCATCATGTGTCTACGACGAACCAAGTGTAACGACCCCATTATTTAAGATAAGTGATAATAGTCGTCGAACAACAGATTACCTACCAGGGATGAACCGCACAGCATGGGGGGCCGAAGTAAATGAGCACCTTGTCGCTCTAGCACCACTAGCAGTGGACCGAAGCTCGTTAGAGGCAACCGAAAGCCCTTCTATTTATGTTTACGAGGGTTACGCTTTAAACAAGAAAGTTAAACCTCAAAAGACGCATAAAGTCGTTGATGTCAATATCTACAATGGATCTGAAGGGGTTATTTATCGCGCCTTCGTACAAGACAAAAACTACCCAATTAAGTGTGTAGATATTGCTGTGAACAAAAAACACGATAAAGGCGTGTTTAGTGCATTTGCTGGCAGTATCTACTACCAAGGTCCTAAAGGCCTGATGATTGCAGAATACAAACCAGGGAAAATTTAATCATGAGTGAATTAACAACTTGGCTATTACTCAACCGCATGCTTGTGGTAGGTATCAGCTCAATTATTATAGCTATAATCGTTTATCTTAGTAATCGCGATACCATCAATCTATATTTAAAGGCGATGTATTATCGCCTACCCGTCATAGGTAAAAACGCTCGGCTGGCAAAAAGGCTGGGATTAGATGACCAACGCTGGTTTAACTCAGAGCGTGAAGTATGTAATAGTTTTTTACCATTCTACGACCAGTATAATGCTGATGAATATCATTACGACCAATCAAGTCGTTACCTAAACAAAGTTGGAGATACCGGCATCTCCCCGATGAAATGGTACACTTGGCTTGGCTTGTCTATCATGGTTCTAATTGAAGCTGCTGGCTTTGCTTATGTCCTTGCTGGTTTCACCATTCAAGATGGTAGTGAATCAATTCAAGTCCAAGCCGCTGTCGGTATTGCATTATTGATCAGTGTACTTTTGGTCGGATTTACTCATGCGATGGGTGGTGAGCTATACCGAAACCAACAGATAGGTAAAATTCGTCTGCACTGGAACCATGATCCACAAAAGCCAGGAGTCATTGCACCTGATCTGAACATTGGCTTGAAATCCAAAACGAATGCTCTCGATGACAACCAACCAAGTTGGCGCCAAATGGCAAACCGTTTAGCCAAAGCGAATGCCGGTTTCACTAAGTCTTGGATGATGAGCATCGTTACTATTGCCTTCATTTCCATTGTTGCCGTCGGTGCAACCTACGTTCGTGGACAAGTGCTTGAAAAAATTGCAATAGAAGAAATTAGTGGTCACGAACAAGAAGGGATGGGAAGCGCCTTTGATATTCAAGACCCATTCGCTGAAAGTGCACCTGCAGAGCTAAGTGCATACAATAATGAAGCAGAAAATAAAGCATTTATCGATGCTATAGATGCCCACAAACGCGGCGGGTGGATGACGTTTATCATGCTAGCCGTTATCTTTGCGGCAATGCAGGCATATAGTATTTACCTTGGCTTCAAAAGCACATTCTCAGGAAAAGAATCCCCCGTCGCTTATAATGCAACTTATAAGTTCTCTAACGTCAATGCATACATTGAACACTATGCAGCACTGCAAGCCAATGTTGAACGTGTTGCGCAAAGCGTACTTTCGCACTTGCAAAGTAAAATTGCGATTAATGCCCAAAGAAGCGCAGGCGAACAACATATTATTTATGCCGCAAACAACCCTTCTAGTCGTAACTTCTTAAATTATTACAAGCTACGAGCTTTGAAGAGCGCAGAAACACCTGAGCTTATCAAATCAAAACAACCTGACTATCAGCCAGCTCAAACAATTGAACCACAGCCCGTAGTCCAACCAACAACTCAACCAATTGAAGAATCAATCCACCAAACGACACCAGCCCCACAATCACACGTAACACCAACTGCAGAATCATTCCTCACCGACCTGGATATTATCAACAAAGTGAAGAGTAACAACTTTGATGGTTTAACAGATGAACAAATCGTTGCAGCACTTAAGACTATAAATAACGAGCCTAAGCCAGAAACTACAGAAGAACGCCTCGCTCGACTACAAAAACAAGCGATGGTTTCTTAAAGGTATGAACATGAAAAAAACATCCTTAGTTATATGCGCAACAGTTGCTCTTATTTCTCAAATCACTAATGCAGCCACCTTGCGTAACGATGTCCCAAGCTGCACTAGTGAAGTACCTGCGGAATATTACCAACTACCAAATGATCGAGAGCTGGTTATCTTGCTGGATAAAACGATGGCTCACTCCCTTGACCAAGGTATCAAGTCAGAGCTTTATCAAAGTGTAAAACGATTCATTCAACCAGGTGACAAAGTGCAGCTGGTCGAGTTTTCATCGTTTGCTCAAGACAGTTACACAAAAGTGACATTTAACGGTCAACTGGATACTCAACTCAGTGATGAACATCGTAGCTATGTGAAAAAATCCGTTCTTAAGTCGCTGGATAAGTGTCTCGATAAACAACATAACTTTATGTTAAACAAAGTTGGTATATCGCTAAAAACGGCATTTCAACCTCAAGAAAAGCCTACAAACACTGAGTTGGTTGGCGCTTTGAGTGACATAAGCAGTCAGGTACTCACTCAATCAACCGCTAAACGTAAAGTTGTTTTACTTATCAGTGACATGCTTGAGAACTCAGACATCACCTCCTTCTACAAGAACAACAAAACTCGAGTTATCAATCCACAACAAGAATTGAAGCGAGTGTCTGCATCGCAAATGTTTGCCAATTTTAACCAAGCTGATATTTATGTAATTGGTACCGGTGTTATACCTGGTAATCAACAGTACATATCGGCACAAAAAATGAGCAAATTAGAATCTTTTTGGAAAGACTACTTCAAGCAAAGTAATGCAACATTGCTCGGTTTTGGTAAGCCGATGCTACTTGGAGATATTCGCTAATTTTACCCATATCAGGGCAACTTTAGTTGCCCATTTTTAATTAAAACAAGGATGTAGCATGAGTCATTGTCACAGCACAATATTTCATGGCGATAATTTCTGTCCGGATTGTGGAGAAACTTTAACCACAACACCACAAAAGTATAGCGTTGAAGAAGTCTTTCCAACAATTTTAGATGACGTAAGAAAATATTATACAGAAGCAGAAGCTAAGACAGGCCGAGTACTTGAATCCAGGCTCTACAAACGTTTATCTAAAACGTCTTCGCAAAATCTAGAGTACTCATATTGGTGGCTCAGACTAGAAACCAATGATGGGACAATTATCGAGACCTCGATTTCCGCGGAGCACAAATATACATCTTCCATTGGTCGTGGCGACATTCTTACTCTCTATTACCCTACAACAATGAACCTGTTATACAAAAAAAGTCGCGATGCAAAGAAATTTGTCAAAGACAACCAATCCGTACCATGTGTCGTTGTTCACGGTGACAAGGGACAATGTTATACGGTAGAAAACCTTTATCCAAAGCCTGAAAAAAAGTCCCCGTGGCTCTGGATTGTGGCAGGCGTATTAGCAGCTATCCTGATGTTTAATGCATCTCACACCACAACAGGCTCTGTATGGTTTACGAGCTTAGTCGTCGCGATAGTCGTTCTATTGCTAGAAAACAATCGCAACAAAAAGAAATTTGCATTTGAGGAGTCCAAAGATGAAGCTCTAAACGCTTCATTTAAAAAACTCCTCAAAGTAACCAAAGAGCAATTAGGTTACAGCAACATTGAACGAAATAAAAAATCATCGGATATCATTTGTATTCAGTGCAACGCTCGTTTACCCGAAGACATTGGATACTGTACCTGTTGTGGTAACGCAAATACTACAAAATATCCACCAGACACCTCTCTACAAAATGTTAACTCCAAGTTTAACCAAATGAACCCTGCCCCTCCGACGTTGGAAGCAAACGGTTTATACCAAGAGAACGTTGCACAAGAACTCTCAAAAGTTCACTCATCGCCATCATCAGTATCTGTTAGTGACATTCAGCAACGCCTCCACGAGGTTTATTCATATCACTCGCTTGATAACTATACTCACCACTATGCGCTGAAGGATGCACGACAAGGTAAATTGTCCAACGAATTTATTTTAGCTCGCGTTAGCTCTCTTTCTCTCAAGGCAGATGTATCAGACGTTACACACCAAACTACTACCACAACAGAAACCAAGCACTATCGCGGTAACAACTATCAGTACTCAACATATGATACTCAAAGTTCAAGTCACCGAAATCGTTCATCAACTCTTAAAGGTAAGGTGTTACTAGAATATGTTTCGGGTAAGACGGTTACCTTTACGCTGTCTGAAGACGTTTTAGGTGATATCGATGTCGATGACTGGATCGCCATCGCTGATAGCTATGTCGAGTTTGAAGACCAAAGTAAATATTACTTCGAATACGCTTACAATATCACCAAAGATAAAGAATATTTTGATTCATCATTTGCCAACTATTCGGATATTCGTGGTGGAAACATCTGGTGGGGCTGGAACATACTGTTTGTTGTAGGCGGTATTACTGCTGCGTTCACCAATAATGACGCCTTAGTCCCCTTATGTTTCACCGGTATTGTATTGTTTAACTTCTATGCACTTTGTAAATCGCTAAGCTCTTCAGCTAAGAATAAGCGTCAGCGTAAAGCACTACTTAAGCCCTTGCAGGAAAGAGTGTCCGTCTTCAAAGAATCCTTGGAACCACTAAAAAAACAACTGAACGTTATTGGATAGTCTTCAAAAGCCAGCAGCATGGTATGCTGGCTTAGATTTCCTTAATCGGTTTGTTGTGGCGTAAGAAACTATAATTGTAAACAAAAACTATAAAGTTAAGATTGTTAATCACACCCAATCTTCTTATCGCATATTCCAACTTGATATGACTCATCGCCAGATACAAAAAAGGCCGCTCATGAGCGACCTTTTCTATTTCACTGAGCCATCCTAAACAAGATGGACACAATCAAATTACTTCACACGACCAACGTATTCGCCAGTACGAGTATCAACTTTAACAACTTCACCGATTGCGATGAATAGAGGTACGCGAACTACCGCGCCAGTTGCTAGAGTTGCAGGCTTACCGCCAGTACCTTGTGTGTCGCCTTTAAGGCCAGGATCGGTTTCTGTTACTGCGATCTCAACAAAGTTTGGTGGAGTTACTGTGATAGGGTTATCATTCCACAACGTTAGAGTACATACGTCGTTTTCAACTAACCATTTAGAAGTCTCGCCTACTGCTTTTGCATCAGCAGCGATTTGCTCGAATGTTTCGTTGTTCATGAAGTGGTAGAATTCGCCATCGCTGTATAGGTAGCCTAGTTCAACGTCTACAACGTCCGCTAGTTCTACTGTATCGCCTGACTTAAATGTTTTCTCTAACACTTTGCCTGACAGCAGTTTACGAAGTTTAACACGGTTAAACGCTTGGCCTTTACCTGGCTTAACGTATTCATTGTCGATAATTGAGCAAGGCTCGTTATCCATCATGAATTTTAAACCGCCTTTGAATTCATTGGTGCTTACTGACGCCATGATTTTCTCTTCCACATCTTTGAGTTAATTTCAATGCCGCATATCATAACCCGAAAAGTCGAATCTGTTGAGCAAAACTGGCTCAAACAACTATCGAATGCGATCTCTGACCCGACAAAACTGCTTGAGGCATTGGAAATAGACCCAACACCATGGCAAGCAGGCTTCGCTGCTCGTGAGTTATTTGCACTTCGGGTACCTCTTAGCTTTGTCGAACGAATGGAAAAAGGCAACCCACACGATCCATTGCTACGACAAATTTTACCGCTAAGCGAAGAGTTTGAGGTACACCAAGGCTATTCCGCCGATCCTTTGGAAGAACAAGAAAATGCAATTCCTGGGCTACTGCACAAATACAAGAACCGTGCACTGATGATTGTGAAAGGCGGTTGTGCGATTAACTGCCGTTACTGCTTCCGCCGTCACTTCCCTTATCAAGATAACAAGGGCTCGAAGTCTGTTTGGCAAACCAGCCTCGACTATGTAGCCCAACATCCCGAGATAAACGAAGTTATCTTATCCGGTGGCGACCCGTTGATGGCAAAGGACAGTGAACTAGAATGGCTGATCAATGCCATCGAACGAATTCCGCATGTAAAAACCGTTCGAATTCATAGCCGATTACCGGTTGTGATCCCTGCTCGAGTGACT
Organism: Vibrio sp. 10N.247.311.13; assembly: GCF_041467595.1. NCBI lineage: Bacteria > Pseudomonadati > Pseudomonadota > Gammaproteobacteria > Vibrionales > Vibrionaceae > Vibrio > Vibrio sp. 10N.247.311.13. Next base: position 18,827 of record NZ_JBFSUX010000008.1, read on the forward strand.
GACGAACTCTGCCAAACATTGACTAACACTCGCCTTAATGTAGTGATGGTCAGCCACATTAACCATGCTAACGAAATCAACTTAGAGCTCAAACAAGCCTTCCACAAGCTTAAGTTAAGTGGTGCTACTCTGCTCAACCAAGGCGTGATGCTTAAAGGCGTAAACAACAGCGCTAACTCATTGAAAGAATTAAGCGAAAAGCTATTCGACGCCGGTGTTTTACCTTACTATATGCATGTACTTGATAAGGTTCAGGGCGCCGCTCATTTCTATATTTCAGATGAAGAAGCGAAACATCACTTTAAAGGATTAATCTCTGAGGTTTCAGGCTACCTAGTTCCGAAGTTAACCCGTGAGATTGGCGGGCGCAGCAGCAAGACACCGCTCGACCTACACATTGAATAGAGAAGTTGTATCAATGAAACACAATACCTCAGTTGCTCCACCAGCAACCATATCTCAACCAGCGCTTAGGTTCAGCTCAAGAGGTTTCACCATCATCGAGCTGGTCGTGGTGATCGTGATTCTAGGTATTGTGTCGGTCACTGCAGCTTCTAAGTTCCTCAACCTTCAAACCGATGCTCGTATCTCGACATTAAACGGCCTTAAAGGCGGAATGGAGGGCGCAAGTGCTATGCTTTATGGTAAGACATCAGCATTGGGCTTAGATAAAGCAGCTAGCGCATCGATTAATGTTGAGGGTGACAATATCTCAGTGGTCTATGGTTATCCTGCAGCGATGAACGATCAAACTTGGTCACAGCTCATCGAATCAACCTTTCTAGATGCTGTTTGGGATACGGGTCGAGCTGACTGGTTCTTTACCAACACAGATGCGAATGATGGCATTATTCTTTATGCGCCTTCTAGCCGAAAAAAACAGGCTGATAACTGCTACCTTGAGTACCAAGAAGCGACAGAGACCACGACACCAGCCTTCACCTTAACAACAAGCGGCTGCTAGGTTTTAAGTAATCTTTATCAATCGTTAAGACAAAAAGTTTTTGTTCGATCGTCCGGTCTATTATTAGCATACTCGGCTCTATTCTAAATTTTTAGGAGGGGTGATATGTCACAATTTATAGAACAAACTCTCAACCTTGCCCCCTTTAGCTGGGCAGGCCTCGCTGCATGCATGCTGTGTGGTTCTTTAATCGGAATCGAAAGGCAAACACGCGGTAAACCCGTCGGAATCCGAACGTCGATTCTGATCATCAGTGGTACCTATTTCTTCCTCACCATGGCGATCAGCCTATCCCCCAACACACTCGATCAAGCTCGTGTGCTTGGTCAGATAATTACGGGTGTTGGATTTCTTGGGGCTGGTGTAATGATGACACTGGATGGCAAGATTCATGGCGTGACTTCAGCCGCAATTATCTGGGTACTCGCAGCATTAGGTATGATGATCGCACTAGGGCATCTTTCCCAATCGGTCATTATCACGCTAATGGCGCTAGTGATTCTGCTTGGTGTCGATAAAGTGGAAAACAGCTTCCAAAGCTTACGTCGTGGCGTTCACCAAAAGTGGATGCGAAAAGGTCGCGTGAAGAAATAGCGCAGCACTTGATAGCCTTAGTGGTAATGCCAATGATACAAAGAAGCCTAGTCAAACGACTAGGCTTCGCATTATTTTGGGAGAACTTAATACACCTGAATGCACACCTGATTCTTACCCGCAGCCTTTGCCTTATAGAGCTGCTCATCAGACGAACGAATACTCTGGTTTTCCCACAAGTGCCCTACGCTGTCGAACTTATACAAAGAGTAAAGCGTCGCGCCACCAGACACTGAGATACTAATCTTGTCACCCGTAGGGCATCGATAACTCTGTAGGCTAATGTCGTTTTGAATTCGCTCAAAGATCGATGAAAGCAACTCAGACGATTCACCCGTAATCGCGACAACAAACTCTTCGCCACCAAATCGAGCCACGATATCTTGCTGTCTAACGCTGTTCAGCATCAACCGAGCAACATGGCAAATCACCTCGTCCCCCACTTTATGGCCATGCTGATCATTAACGACTTTGAAATCATCGATATCAAACACGCCAACACCAATAATCGGCTCTTCATCTTGCGCCAGTAATCGAGCCTCAAAACCACGTCGATTCAGCAAGCCCGTTAATGGGTCGCGCATTGCTAGCTCATTTAAACGCTGGTGCTCTTGTCTTGTATAGAAGCGCCATAGCCATAAAACCGAGAGCAGATACAAAACCAACAGTATCGAAAGCTGAATCTTCTCCATCTCCAATACATGCAGAAAGTGCTCGCTCTTATCTTCTTCAATACTCAGATATAGCTGGGTGTTAATGTCATCAACATACAGAGGCTTGGAATACGTAAAATCCATAAACCCGTATTTGTTTGCGCCTCGAGTACTGGTGACTTTATAGCCATGGGTAGGGTTCGATACTAGGTTCGAGACATAACCATCGACACCCAACACCCCTTTAAACTCACCATTAACGTAGATTCCTTTGGTTAAGGTCACCACTTTCTGACCTGTCAGGTAGTCATCATATTGGCCGGTATACACCACTTGGTCTTGCCCTTGAGCTAAGCCAAAGCGAATCGTGTTCACCCAATAAGGCCTGCTATTCACAACCGAATCAAAGGTGTCGCCCTTAATGTAACTGGCAAAATCAGAAGGCGAAGAGATAATGAATTTCTCTTTTGAAATGAAATAAATCGCAGAGATGGTATCAATGGTATTGGCAAAATAAGCCATGGTCGGCGCGATGAACAGGCGCTTGCCCGCTTCGGTATAAAGGTCCGATTCCGGGTTGCACATCTCGCGAGGGCCAGAGAACATAAAATCAAAACGAGGGGCATGTTGCTCCTCACTGGTGAAGTAACACGTCTCACCCTCGATCTTTTTGTCATGCGAGAATACGTAGGTATCCCCATGCAGTGGATAAAGCGCAGTGATGTTGTACTCAAGCGCATTTATGATCTGTGTGAGCTCCGCTAAAGAGCGTGTTACGCCTTGGTTTTCCATTCCATACTGTTTATCTGATTCTTCCGCTGAATCAACGAGCAACAAGCTCAAAACTACTAAAAAACTGGCGGTCAGGCCTAAGAAAGCCTTTTTAAAATCGACGGTATGGTGGTTAATCAAAGCATATAAATCATCATTAGGGATTTATCGCACATTGTACTCATAAGTAAAAATACTGCAATAGAAAATATAAAACAATATGCTTATCTATTTTGGAGGGGCGTTTGGATATCTATAAGAAAATGTTGAGTTGCAATAACGCCTAAGTCAGATGCACTTAGGCGCTATGAATCACTATAGTAACACTAAGCCTTACTTAGCAAAGTTTACAATCGGGAAGCACGGGAAGAAACCGTTGTCAGCACAGTTGATCAGACCAACTTGTACGCCTTCGATTTTGTTGGTTTTGTTGAAGATACCAACCTGAACCGTAGACACTTCTGAAAGGTTCGCAGCGCCAACATCAACCATAGTGTTACCTTCTGAGTAGTTGACGAAACTCACGTTCGCGCCTTTCACATCATTAGTAATGTTCACAGCACCAAGGTTAACACCTGTTGTTTTACCCGTGTTCCAGTTGAAGAAACCTAGAGATGCACCGGTCATTTCTTGGTTCACTTTTGATGCACCCAAAATACCCAGGTTCACACCTGTGGTCGTTTGCGTCTCAGACATACCAACAACAGCAAGATCAAGACCTTTAAGGTCGTTCACTTGTCCGTGAAGTAAAGCCAAGCGCACACCGCCAACAGCATCTGAGTCAGGTGCGTTGAAGCCATTGATCGTTGAAAACATAACAGGCGAAGAGGCAAATGCCGCCGGTGCCATTACTGCTGCAGACACAGCAAGTACAGAAAGTAGTTTTTTCATTGGGGAGTCTCCACTGACTTATTGTTCACTTGATTAATCCATTTTTAATCAAGCATTTATTGTCCTTTATTCAACAGCTACCCATGTTAAATCAATGTAATAACTGTACTGTTGAATATAAGCCGCTAAATCATAAAGAGCAATGGTTAAGAGCAGATGCGGGATTCGAGTGAACGAGATGCGAAAAGCAAAAAAAACAGAGACCGAAACCTCCGCTCTAACGCTTATTATTCCAAACAAAAATCTAGGCGAGAAAATCAACATGTTTCACAAGCTTATAGCCCACACACTTATTGCCGCATCTAAAGCGATGTCATCCTAAAAAATTTATTGATAAAAGCTCAACAGACCTCAGGTATTCAAAAACTAATGTTCGTAAAATTCTGAAAATAAACTAAATTCTAATATAGGAATAGAACGATATGAAACAGTGGGAATAGCATGATTAAGGAACCTACGAATAAACAGACCATTAAAGCGATTATTTCGCGTGGTTTTTTGGCTATCGTGTTATTTTTAGGCCTCTATATCTATGTTAGCCATGCTCTGAAGAACAAAGAGCAGGACATGATTAATCTCCAGCTCAGTCTTTCTGAAGCTTATAGCGTTATGCTCTCTGTCAGACGACAAGAGCAGCAGTTTGTTTCCACAAGGCAACCAGAGATTCAAGAACAACTCAATATAAAGCGAAGTCAGCTGATCGAAAAGCTGGCTGAGATCGATGGGAAAATCGTACGAAGCGACCTCAATATTTCTTTTAATTATGCCAAAGTTGTCGAGTATCTCGACGAATACCACACCGCCTTTACATTATTAGCCCTTGAGTTAGTCAGCATACATGGCAAGAGGGACCAAATTGGGCTCATTGAGAAACTAAAAAATGCAGCGTTGACACTTGAGCGCTTCGTACATGAATCCAATAATGTGCAGCTTGAAGAATTGACTTTAGAAACACAAGATCTCATGTATCAGTTCTTTACCGATTTTGATCAGACAACATTAGATAAGATTGTCGATTCATTGTTCAAAATCCAAGATGAAATAGAACAGAATTCCCGAACGATCAGTGCATTAGCTTCGTTTAATAATTTTAAACGCCACTTTTGGCGATTGCAGCGAGGGTTAAAGAGTGTCGGGTACAGCTCTGATAGCGGCCTCAAAGGAGAACTCACCAGCAGTATTTATCATGTTGAAGATGAGCTCAACTTACTTTTCACCGAAACACCCAAGCAGATCGCAGAGAGCCTGACGCAGATAAAGTCGTACAGCTACTTATCGACAGCCGCATTAGGAGGGGTGACGTTACTGGTGCTGCTTTATGTTGTGTGGCGTGCCAGTCAACTTGAAACTCAATTGATTGTTTCACAAGAGAAAGCACGACAAGCAAACCGCGCAAAAAGTGCCTTTCTTGCCAATATGTCTCATGAGATACGGACACCGCTTAATGGCGTGATTGGTATGTCAGAAATACTTGCAGAAACCAAACTATCCGCAGAACAGAAAGACTGCCTTGGGACTATCTATACCTCTTCTCAAACCTTACTTATGTTGATCAACGATGTTCTCGATCTGTCCAAAATTGAATCGGGTAAACTGGAAATTAATCCACATACGACAGACTTAAGAGAGCTGCTGTTTGATAGCGTGACTCTGATTTCTTCTAAAGCTTATCAAAAGCAGATTAAGTTGGAAGTTGAAATTGATGGCGAGCTCCCAGAGTACATTCATGTTGATGAGAATAAAATTCGCCAAGTGTTGATGAATTTAGCCTCAAATGCGATCAAATTTACAGAACAAGGCTCTATCGTATTCACCGCTAAACGGCTTCCATCATTGGAAACAGAGTGTGTGGTCGAGTTTTCTGTTCGAGATACGGGTATTGGTATCGCAGCAGACCAACAAGAGCACATTTTCAAAGCGTTTTGCCAAGAAGATACCAACATCACCTCCAATATTGCGGGGACCGGATTAGGGCTTAGTATTTCGTCACGTATGGTGGAAATGATGGGAGGCTCGATAAACGTTGAGTCAGAGAAGGACGTGGGCAGTTGCTTTCATTTCCAATTAACCGTAGTGCCATCAGATCATTCTGAACATAAAAATCGTAAACAAACCGTTGTCTATTATTCAGATGCGCCATCGAAACTTTTACTCGATGACTTGTTCCGCCTTGGTTACTCACCACAACTAAAATCAATCGAAACAAACTTGGCGGCAACTGACCTCCCAGAGATCGCTTTGATGGAAGATATTAACCAAGCCAAAACACTGCATCGCTTAGCACCAGAGGTGAAAATCATCATAGTGAAAGATAATCTTAGTGATCCTATGAGTGAGTGTCATTTTATCTCAGGCTATGTGACTCTTCCTATGCTCGGTTCCCGCTTAAGTAGCATGTTGAACTCCGTGCTTGAAAGGTCACAGCCACAACCCCCTCAACATCAACCTGAGCCGATAGAAGCGACTGTACGTCAAAAAGTCCTCGTAGTTGAAGATAACCGCGTAAACCAAAAGGTGGTATGTATCAATTTAGATAAGTTAGGGATTGAATATTGGGTTGCCAATGATGGACAAGAAGCGATTGATTTATATAAAGGGCATCATCAAGACATCGGCCTTATCTTGATGGACTGCATGATGCCGAATGTAGATGGCTTTGAGGCAACAGAGCGAATCAGGCGCTATGAAGAAAACCTGCAACTTCAGGCAACACATATCCTCGCTTTAACGGCATCCGTGCTCGATGATGATATTAAACGTTGCTTCGAGTGTGGAATGAACGATTATCTTCCAAAACCATTTAAGCGTGACATGATGCTGCAAAAAATTGATGAACAACAGTTTACGCACAAGGCAGGCTGACCAAGGAGCTTTGGAAAAAAGGGTGATGGTGAAGCTGAAATACAGATACGGGATGCGAATAAATAAGGCTTAAGAGCAAAAAAACGGAGACCGAAGTCTCCGTTTTCTAAAGCTTATGTGTGACTTTCTCTGCTATAGAGAAAGGGGGATGATTACATCATGCCACCCATACCACCCATACCGCCCATGCCACCCATATCAGGCATTGCAGGGCCAGAATCTTGTGGCTTATCAGTGATCATCGCTTCTGTTGTGATCATAAGACCAGCAACTGACGCTGCGAACTGAAGTGCAGAGCGAGTTACCTTAGTTGGATCTAGGATACCCATTGCAATCATGTCGCCGTATTCGCCAGTCGCCGCGTTGTAACCGTAGTTACCTTCGCCAGCACGAACGTTGTTAGCAACAACAGATTCTTCATCACCTGCGTTCTTCGTGATTTGACGGATAGGCGCTTCCATTGCACGTAGTGCAACACGGATACCGACGTTTTGCTCTTCGTTGTCGCCTTCAAGGCCAGCAACTTTAGATGCAGCGCGGATAAGTGCAACACCACCACCAGCAACCACACCCTCTTCAACGGCAGCGCGAGTTGCGTGAAGTGCATCTTCAACGCGGTCTTTCTTCTCTTTCATCTCAACTTCAGTTGCAGCGCCTACTTTGATTACTGCAACACCGCCAGCTAGCTTAGCTACGCGCTCTTGAAGTTTCTCTTTGTCGTAGTCAGACGTTGCATCTTCGATTTGTTGACGGATTTGAGAAACACGACCTTGGATCATTGTTTCTTCGCCCGCGCCATCGATGATGGTTGAGTTTTCTTTAGTGATAGTTACACGCTTAGCTTGACCTAGGTCTTCTAGCGTTACTTTCTCTAGGTCTAGGCCGATCTCTTCAGAGATAACCGTACCGCCCGTTAGGATAGCGATATCTTGTAGCATAGACTTACGACGGTCACCGAAACCAGGCGCCTTAACAGCCGCTACTTTCACGATGCCACGCATGTTGTTCACAACAAGTGTTGCTAGCGCTTCGCCTTCTACATCTTCAGCGATGATAAGAAGTGGACGAGATGCCTTAGCAACTGCTTCTAGAGTCGGAAGAAGTTCACGGATGTTCGAAACTTTCTTGTCGATAAGAAGAATGAATGGGCTTTCTAGATCAACAGAACCCGCTTCTTGGTTGTTGATGAAGTAAGGAGATAGGTAACCACGGTCGAACTGCATACCTTCAACTACGTCTAGCTCGTCTTGTAGAGCCTGACCTTCTTCAACCGTGATTACGCCATCACGACCTACTTTTTCCATCGCTTCAGCAATGATGTTACCTACTGTCGAATCAGAGTTCGCAGAGATAGTACCTACTTGCGCGATAGCTTTTGTATCTGCACATGGAACAGAAAGGCCTTTTAGCTCTTCAACTGCAGCGATAACTGCTTTGTCGATACCGCGCTTAAGATCCATTGGATTCATGCCAGCAGCAACGGCTTTTAAGCCTTCAGTGATGATTGCTTGAGCAAGAACTGTTGCTGTAGTCGTACCGTCGCCCGCCGCGTCATTCGCTTGCGAAGCCACTTCTTTAACCATTTGCGCGCCCATGTTTTGGAACTTGTCTTCAAGTTCGATTTCACGTGCAACTGAAACACCATCTTTAGTGATCGTTGGTGCGCCAAATGATTTGTCTAGAACAACGTTACGGCCTTTAGGACCTAGCGTTACTTTTACTGCGTCAGCCAGAACGTTTACACCTTCTAGCATTTTAATACGTGCGTCATTACCAAATTTAACGTCTTTAGCAGCCATCTTAATTTCCTTTCAAATTCTTTGTTTCGGGGCGTCTCAGCGTTATCGCGTCATTCTGAACGGTGAGGGACGAACGTGATTCAGAATCTACTCAAATCGCACTCTGTTTAGATTCCAGATAATTCGTTCCTCATTTCTGGAATGACGATATGAATCATCCAATACTGGCTCTGATAACTTTTACTGAGAGTTAAATGAAAAATAGATTACTCGACGATCGCCATGATGTCGTTTTCAGACATAATCAGAACTTCTTTGCCGTCGATTTTTTCAGTTTTCGTGCCGTAACCTTCAGCAAAGATAACGGTATCGCCAACTTTTACGTCCAACGGTTGCACTGAACCGTTTTCTAGAATGCGGCCTTTGCCGACAGCTAGAATGATACCGCGAGTCGATTTTTCTGCGGCAGAACCAGTTAGAACGATGCCACCAGCAGATTTAGATTCAACTTCTTGGCGCTCAACGATAACTCGGTCATGTAGAGGACGGATATTCATCGGTCTTATCTCCTGATAATTTCCATTTAAATTTTGATAGTTGCCACGATTAGCGTGGGTCAAACAATATGTTGGGGGCGATGTGAAAGATCCCAAGGGGGGAACGAAAAAATTGTGAGCTAAAGTGCAGATTCTCACCCCTCATCTTTCCCTGCTTTTCGTTTACTCGTATCCCGCATCTGTTTATCCTACGCTTTTGGTTTCTATCGGCGTTTTGCATGCAAGATAAGCACGGGCTATTAACTGCCCCAATTGAGAGTACATTGCGTACCATGACCATACCGACCATATTCGGTATGGTGGCGATCTTGATGTTTAACCTCGTCGATACTTTCTTCATCTCATTGCTTGGCACCCAAGCCTTAGCCGCGGTGAGTTTTACCTTTCCAGTCACCTTTGCCATCAACTGCATCACCATGGGGATTGGTATTGGCTTATCGACATGTATCGGTCGATTGCTTGGCCAAGGCAGCGCACAAAATGCAGCACGCTTTACCTGTCATGGCTTATTGCTGGCTCTGCTTCTGGTCGGCTGCGCGTCTACATTAGGTATTATCGCCTTAGAACCTATGTTTACCCTGCTAGGAGCAAAGCAAGAGTTGTTGCCGCTGATATCGGAATACATGTCGGTGTGGTATCTCGCGATCCCATTGTTGGTCATCCCCATGGCAGGCAACAGCGCGATTCGAGCGACCGGTGATACGAAAACACCCGCCAAGATCATGCTTCTGGCTGGCCTTATCAATGGCGTTTTAGATCCGCTACTCATCTTCGGGTATGGGCCTTTTCCTGAACTGGGGATTCAAGGCGCTGCGATTGCCAGTGGTTTCAGTTGGTTTGGTGCGTTGTGTGGCTCACTCTACGTATTGATGGTGCGAGAAAAACTGCTTGCGCCGCCTAAGCTGACAAACATCGTCAGTGACTGGCGACAGATCTTAAAAATAGGCACCCCAGCGGCTTTGTCTAACGCTCTGAACCCACTTGCCGGCGCTATCATCATGATGATGCTGGCCAAACAAGGGACTGAAGCCGTGGCGGCGTATGGCGCAGCGCAACGTATCGAGTCCATTCTTATCATTGTGTTGATGTCTCTTACTTCGGCGCTTACGCCTTTCATGGCGCAGAACTTTGGCGCAAACAACCCACAACGCAGTTTTAAGGCACTGTTTCTGAGTATGCGTTTTGCTGTGATGTTCCAAGGTTTGATTTTCTTAATGATGGTGCCGTTGAGCATTCCTTTGGCTGCCCTGTTCTCTCAAGAAGAATCCGTCCGAGGCATATTGTGGCATTACCTGTTAGTCGTGCCCTTTAGCTATGGATTCCAAGGCATTGTGATGATGCTGATCAGTGGGATGAATGCCATGCATCAACCACTCAAAGCCTTTCAATGGAGCTTCATGCGTTTGTTTGTGTTTACCTTGCCCTTTGCGTGGATAGGCAGCCAAATTGATGGTGTCGAAGGGTTGTTTATTGGTTTAGCCTTGGGGAACATCATGGGTGGTATTTCAGGGTATTGCTTTGCACTTCGTGTGAGGGCTAAAGCAGATGCGGGATACGAAGAGGGATAGTACAAACCAAAAACTGAAAGACAAACGCTGACTACGCAGCGCTTAGTCCATCTTCGTTATATTTATGTCGCTAGAGCAAAGTTGATCGTATTTACCTTCGCTAGATTAACGTTCTGTTTTGCTTGCCACAGATCATAGTGATCCTGCATTGTTAACCAACTCTCCGGGGTTCTACCCAGTGACTTAGAAAGACGTAAAGCCATTTCAGGAGAAACTGCACTTTGGCCTTTAAGAACACGATTCAGCGTAGAAGGGGATACATCAAGCTGCTTTGCAACAAAACGACAGCTATAACCAAACGGTTCCATATATAGGTCATAAATAAACTCACCTGGGTGAGGAGGGTTGTGCATACTCATTAGTGATAATCCTCATAATTTAAAATATAGGCATTACCATCAATAAATTCGAAAGTAATACGCCAATTACCATTTACTGTGATTGACCAAATACCATCTCTATCCCCTTTTAATGGGTGAAGCTTAAAGCCAGGTAGATCAACATCATCAATAATGGTTGCAGTATCTATAGCTGCCAACTGCATCCTAAGCTTACGCTCATGCTTAGCTTGAATACCGGCTTTACTGCCAGTCTCAAAAAACTTTTTGAGACCTTTATGCTTGAATGTTTTAATCATACAGAGAGTGTAGCGTGTTGCGCATCATGAATCAAATTTCAAGCAGCTTAAGAGCAGATGCGAGATTCGGGTAAACGGGATGCGAAGAGCCTCAAAAACAGATACGAGATTCGAAGAGCTTGAGAGCAGAAAAAGACTAAAAGAAGGAAGATGACATGGAAGACACCACTTACAAAATGTTCTATGACGCACCAATTGGCAAGATGATCATTGTGAGCAATGGTGTGTCGCTTATTGAAATTGACCATGTAAATCACGAAGAGCTAATGACTAGCAATCCAGATGACCTTTGCCAACTGGCAGCGAAACAGTTAGATGAGTACTTCGCAGGTCAACGAATAGAATTCGATTTGCCATTAAGAGCGATAAAAGGCACTGAGTTTCAAAAAGTAGCTTGGCAGGCTTTAACAACCATTCCTTATGGCGAAACCATCAGTTACGGTGAACAAGCAAAGAGAATGGACAACCCAAAAGCAGTAAGAGCTGTGGGTGGTGCAAATGGCAAGAACCCATTTAGTATTGTTGTACCTTGCCATCGAGTCATCGGCGCAAATGGCACATTAACCGGCTACACCGGCGGCATGAACCGCAAAGAGTGGTTACTGGATTTTGAGCGTTCGGTTGTAGATAGAACGCAATAAGCCTTACCTCGCTAGATCAATAATATAAAGTTTCACCATCAAGAAGCGCCATTATCACCAGACAACATATAGTCTATATTTAAAATTTCATACAAAGAGGTGATGGTAATGTCCACTGATACGATTGAATCTTATGAAGATCGAAAGCGTAGAGATGGAGCTATAGCGCTAATGAAACTATTATCGTTTTCTATTGATGATAAAAAACATGACCGAGTCAATTCAGGTACTCAGATTCGAGATAAACTGGCAAAACGTAAACAATCGGTTCAAGAATCAACATCACCGTTACGCTGATAATAATACGTTCGGTTACTTTAGTTTAATCCCATAAGTGTCAATATGGGCAAGTAGCTCATTCGATGTAATTCTATGTTTAACGAGCAAGTCAACCTTGAACGGAAGCGACGACTGTTCTAAACGATCTTGCAAGCCTGCGACGACACTTAACGAAATACCGTGCCCCTCGATAACAATATCGATGTCGGAGTTATCTTTATAAGTTCCAAGGGCTCTAGAACCGAATACCCAGGCATGAATGACTGAGACATGGTTCAAAACAATATCCTCAATCAGCTGATACTGATGAGGCTTAAGGCCGACCGAGTCTGGTTTACCCAAATAACTATCGATCACATTTAACCTCTTGTTCGCATTGACCCTCTTGATCACATTTAAGCTTTAAATAGAGTGTGACTTGCCCTATCACTGGTGAAAATGACTCTAAGATCAGTGACTGAGCTTCAAGGACATTTTCCTCATCATAGGTGTAGGACAATAAATTTCGTTTTATGAGTGCTTCAAGCATAATCTCACACTGCTCCGAAGACAGGTGCTTAGCTTCTAAGGCCGTACGAAAAACGCTCCTCGGCGAAGCCACATCAAACCCTTCAAACTCAAGTAAGTCTTTAAGGGTCTTCCATGTCAGTTCGAAAGAAAATTCAAAAGTTTGTACTAACCCAGCGAGCTCTAACTCATTGTAGCTATCTTGTGAGCACGCTCTCTCAAGCCTTTGCTGCGCTTTCATTAAGTTTTGCAGTCGTTGCTTCCAGCGGTCTGGGTTTGAGTTCATATAAACAGCCTAGAGATAAGGTAAAAGATAAGTATAGTATGAGCCTTAAGCTACCTAATCATTCAAGCAATGTCACTCTTTCGATATTTATCAAGGCCGTTCTTTTCGTCTTTTGTTTAAGGTCGTGCCCTTATGTTCTACCCTGCATGTTTTTCTTACCCAATTCCTGCCCTTAAGCTCTTCGTATCCCGTTTACTCGCATCCCGCATCTATACTCAAATTCCAGATACAAAAAAACGGCCACACTCACGCGTAGCCGTTCTAGTATTCGATGAAAGTTAAGTGATTACTTAACGATCACATCGCCTGACATCTCAGCAGGGATTGCGATACCAGACAAAGAAAGCATCGTTGGTGCAAGGTCAGACAGCTTACCGCCCTCTTTGAATTCAACGTCTTTGCTGCCCACGTAGATAAGTGGAACAGGTAGGTTAGTGTGCGCCGTGTGGATGCCACCCGTTTCTGGGTTTACCATCATTTCCGCGTTACCGTGGTCAGCTGTGATTAGCAGTTGGCCGTCCGCTTCTTTGATTGCTTCAACCACTTTACCAAGACATTCGTCTAGCGACTCTACCGCTTTAACTGCTGCATCGTAAACGCCAGTGTGGCCAACCATGTCACAGTTAGGGAAGTTACAAACGATAGCGTCGTATTTGCCGCCTTTGATTGCGGCAACAAGCTTTTCAGTTAGCTCTGGTGCGCTCATTTCTGGCTGTAGGTCGTAAGTTGCTACTTTTGGAGAAGCAACAAGTTGACGCTCTTCGCCTTCAAACTCGTCTTCGATACCACCATTGAAGAAGAAAGTAACGTGCGCGTATTTCTCTGTTTCAGAGATACGTAGCTGCGTTTTACCTTGCTTCGATAGCCATTCACCGTAAGTGTTCTCTAGAGAAGCCGGTGGGAATGCACATAGAAGCGGGATGTCTGCTGCGTATTGAGTCAGCATCACAAAGTCGATCGCTGGGAATACGTTACGCTCAAAACCGTCGAAGTTAGGCACGAATGCACGTGTGATTTCACGAGCACGGTCGGCACGGTAGTTCATGAAGATAACCGCATCGCCATCTACGATAGCGGCAGACTCTTCGCCTTCTGCTTTGATTTCAGTCGCTTTTACAAACTCATCGTTTTCATCACGAGCGTAAGCCGCTTCTAGGCCAGCAACCGCTGTATCAAACGTGAATTCTGCTTTTGCTTGAGTCAGCAGGTCGTAAGACTCTTGAACGCGATCCCAGTTGTTATCACGGTCCATTGCGTAGTAACGACCAATAAGCGAAGCCACACGGCCTTTACCTAGCTTAGCGAACAGTTCTTGGAAGCGTGCCAGTGTGTTTTCTGCGCTACGTGGCGGCGTATCACGGCCGTCTAGGAATGCGTGTAGGTAGATTTTCTCTGCGCCACGCTCTGCTGCCATTTCAACAGCTGCGTAGATGTGATCTTCATGAGAGTGAACGCCACCTGGAGACATAAGGCCCATGATGTGAACCGCTTTCTCAGCTTTCACCGCTTTATCGATAGCGTTCACTAGCGTTTCAGTTTGGCCGAACTCACCATCTGAAATTGACTTAGTAATACGAGTAAGATCTTGGTATACCACGCGACCCGCACCAATGTTGGTGTGACCCACTTCAGAGTTACCCATTTGGCCATCAGGTAGGCCTACATCTAAGCCAGAAGCCGAGATTAGCGTGTTAGGTTGGTTAGCAATAAGACCGTCTAAAACTGGAGTCTTAGCGTTCGCGATAGCGTTGTCTTGGTTGTCTTCACGGTAACCGTAACCGTCAAGGATCACTAGAGCCATTGGCTTCTTAGCTGACATAGGACTGACCTCGTTCAATTCAAAATAAATCGGTATAAAAACAAATTAGCGTAATTTTACTACAGTTTACAGTCAAAACTGTAGCGGAAGATCAAGAAAGGGCGCAGGTAGGATGATCGAATGTGAAAAAAAGCGTCATTTTAGAAGGGAGTAAAGTAGGGATATGAATACTTATATCCCCACCATCCATATTGAAAAAGCGGAACAACGGTAGCCTCACGGCTCTTCAGTTTAGAAGATTAATCTCAGTGTCATGCTCTTCATCATCGTCCTGTGATTTTAGATCATGCACTGCTGGTTGCTCTATCACTGTGGTTTTGTTGGTAACATATTGAAAGCTAAAATCATCCCACAATATTTGATCCAAACTTTCTTCAATTTCTTGATTAGATGAAATATCTATTATCATGATTACTGCCTCATATCGCTATTAAAGCTCATAGTAATTATGGACAATAAACAGAACACCTTCGAAAGAATTGTGTAAAAAACACGCTAACGGAAGGTCATAATTCAAATAACCGAACCCAATATCGGTTCTAGGCTCTAGGCTCTAGAAGGAGCTCTTCTTGGTTCTGAGCAGCATTCCAAACCAAATCCCCTATCCCATCTGTCGGCTTAAACCCGGTTGGTGCATCGAGAAGAAGCTGGCGAATCGCATCATGTTGTAGGTTATGACAAGCAAAATCCAAAGATTCAAGTAGCGTGTCATATTCATTAATCGGTAAGAACACTTCTTGTGCCGTCATGATTCGCTCATGAGCGGTTGGGGATACATTATCGCCAATCAATAACTCTTCATAGAGCTTCTCACCAGGGCGCAGGCCGGAGAACTGGATTTCAATATCACCATGAGGGTTCTCTTCATTCTTAACAGAAAGGCCTGAAAGGTTGATCAAGTTTGCTGCAAGGTCTGTGATTTTGACCGATTCGCCCATATCAAGAACAAACACATCACCGCCTTTACCCATAGCGCCCGCCTGAATAACCAGCTGCGCCGCTTCAGGGATGGTCATAAAGAAACGGGTAATATCGCGGTGGGTAACAGTAAGTGGGCCACCGGCTTTAATCTGCCTTTTAAACAGAGGAATAACCGAGCCAGACGAGCCAAGTACATTGCCAAAACGAACCATACAGAAACGTGTGCCGTGCTCTTTTTGGTTCTCTTGCTCAGCTAAAGCTTGCAGGCCTAATTCCGCCATACGCTTGGTGGTGCCCATCACGTTAGTTGGGCGTACCGCTTTGTCTGTCGAGATAAGCACGAAAGACTCAACACCCGCTTCAATAGCGGCTTTAGCCGTATAGTAAGTGCCGTACACATTGTTACGTACGCCTTCTATCACGTTGTACTCGACTAGAGGAACGTGTTTATAAGCCGCAGCATGATAAACCGTCTGCACACCAAAAGATTGCATTGAGGTTAACAAGCGATGCGAACGCTGCACCGAGCCTAGTAGAGGCACGATTTCAACATCGTAACCTTTGGTTTCTTTCACTAAAGAAAGCTCACGATCAATTTGGTACAAGCCAAACTCAGAGACTTCAAACAACACTAATGTTTTAGGTTGTTGTTTGAGGATTTGACGACAAAGTTCAGAACCAATAGAGCCGCCAGCACCGGTCACCATCACCACTTTATCTTTGATGTCAGCTTCCATCAGAGCTTGCTGAGGCGCAACCGCATCGCGACCTAACAAATCTTCGATAGGTACATCGGTCAGCTCATCAATTTTCGCTTTGCCAGACACAATATCCGCCATTTCAGGAACGGTTTGAATCTCAACGGGCAGCTGCGCCAGCAAATCCAATACTTGCTTACGGCGTGCACGAGAAGCACTTGGTATCGCGAGTAATATTTTGGAAATATCATATTTATCGATCAAGGCTTGAGTCTTGCCTAAACCGACAACAGGTAACCCCAAGATCACCGTGTTAGTGAGGGTGCTATCGTCGTCAATAAATGCTCTGACTCGATAATCTTCGGAAGCACGAAGTGCCACCGCAAGCTGCCGACCACCCGAGCCCGCACCATAAATCAACACTTCTTGACGTGAGTCTTTCGAAGGTGACGTAGTGGCAACAAGATTACGAACCACAAGACGAGAACCACCGCATAATAGCGCTAAGTAAGCACCATAGATGATAGGCACCGTACGAGGGATTGGCTCTTGCAGGTAATAGGCGAATACGGCCAAAGATACTGCCGACAATATTGCGCCTGCCGTTACCACAAACAGTGCTTGAAAAGTTAGGTAGCGGAGTATGGCACGATACAGTCCAACTTTTGTAAAAATGAGGACCGTTGTTATTACCGTTAAGCCCATCAATAACAAGCTATCGCCGTCATTCAAAAGTGTTACATCACCTAACCTTGTCCACAAAGCAATATGCAGAGCAATTAAGATGAGCAAAGAGTCGATGAGGACACTCACTACCCGCTTGTGTAAGCGAGAAAGTTGCCAGATAAAATTGAGACGTTGCATAATAATATTCTTATTTATTTTAATTTAATAAGCCACAGAGACTGCATAAGTGGGAAGTACTGAATATGGCTGAAGTTCGCTAGGAGAGCTTACAAACGACAATCCGAAATTTACTTCGATCTTAGTTTTGTTATTGGTAAAAAAACCCCAATTGTTTAAAAAACTTTAGCCTATTGGGGTATTTTAGACCAACGAAGAAGAGAGTTTACACGAACAACGCTCTCATGCCTGATACTCTCAAATCACTAAGCCAATGATTAGAAGAGCAAGGGTATAAAAGAGAAGGACTCGTTCTAAGAATGGGGATTATTTAACTGCATCACCAGAGCCACTGCCAGTCGCTGTCATCAAGATATACTTGAAGTAATCTTTCAAGGTCAGCGTATCTATCATGCGCTTATCCGTTTTAGCCAATAACTCTGGTGTAGACATATCAATATTTTGAACTTGAGCTAAACCGGTTACACCTGGTAAAACATCATACACGCCTTGTGCGTCTCGCTCTCTGATCAACTCTTCTTGGTTAAATAGGTTGGGGCGAGGACCAACTAAACTCATTTCACCTTTCACAACATTTATTAATTGCGGTAGCTCATCAATTTTAGTTTTACGCAAAAAGCCACCAAGCCTTGTGATTGAAGCATCGCTCGCTAAATGACTTGCCACCGATTTTGTTTCAACACTCATAGTACGAAACTTTATAAGCTTAAATGGTTTTTTGTTGCGCCCTACACGTTCTTGAACAAAGATTGGTGAACCTGTATCAAACATGCCGATAATGGTTACAACAACAAGAACTGGCCATAGGAACAATAAACCAAAGAAAGAAGCTAGAAAGTCGATTAAACGGATCATGTTACTTATTACCTTGTTTATTTAAAATGTAGTCTGCTGTTTCTTTAAAACCATCTTGTAAAGACTGAGGTGGTGTCCAATCTAATGTTTTTTTTGTATGGGATATGTCTACTTGTAAAGAACCAATAAGACGATCAACTACATCTTCTTTTTTAAGCAACTTACCAACAAACTTGTAACACCAAGCAGGGATAGGTAATTGAAAATTTGTCTTACCACAAGCAACTGACATTTGTCGTACCATTTCAGATGTAGAAACATCGTGATCATCTGAAACTAGAAACACTTGATTCTTAGCTTTAGGATGATCGATACAGGTAACAATTAAATCAACTAAATTGGTTACAGACACTAAACTGCGCTTATTTAAACTGATTAAACCAAATGGCAAAGGATAGCCTTTAGAAACCAAGTTCATTAAAGAAGCAAAGTTAGCTTTGACACCAACACCATATACTAACGGTGGACGAATAATAACAACTTCCATTCCAACTTCTTTGCTCAGGGTAAACAACTGCTCTTCAGCCTCAGTTTTGGACATGCCATATGCGTCCTCTGGAATTGGTTTATCCAAAGCACTATAAGCTTGTTTTTCAGTTGTGCTCTCGCCATTTACTTTAATAGAACTCACAAAAACAAAACGCTTTACACCAGCTGCCGCAGCTTGTCTCGCTAGGTTAAGCGTGCCAGCAGTATTTATTAGTCTAAATTCTTCCAACGGATTTTCTGCCGTGTCACTCATAACATGGACACGGGCAGCAATGTGTACAACAACGTCAACACTCTGTAGCACCGATGAATAGTCTGAATGAGGATCGATACTTGCTTTTAAGTATCGATGACACTTGGGAGGTGTGGATCGCCCAAGCAAATTAACGTTTTCTAATGTGCCTAGGGCATTTAATAAGTGACCACCCACAAACCCTGAGTAGCCAGTAATTAAAATCTTACTCATGATAACTACCCTAATTCAACAATCGAGTTACTCATATCCTTCATTATGTTCGCTCTGGTATATTTTCCAATGAAAGCGCTTCTATCTGTGTGCACCAGTTCTAGTTTATTCAACGCATCCATTGCGCCTTTATGATCTCCGGGATAAAACACTTCAGCATTAGAAATTTCTGATTTTATAAATTCCGCAGCATACCCAGAAACCCCAGCTAAAATAGGTTTACCCGTTGCGGCATACTCAAATATCTTCGAGGGAAGCACTTTCTCAAATGCGGGGTAATCATTTAAATGCAAAAAGAGAATATCTGCATCTAAGTACTCTTCAATTAACTTCTGCCTGTTTACCGGCGGCAACAGTTCTAAGTTTGTTAAGCCAGAGATACTGTCAACTAATTGCTGCTTTCGACCACCATCTCCAATAACACTAATTTGAATATCTTTGTATACTGAGTTGGCAAATTCAGGGAGAATCGTATGCAACCCTTGTCCTTCGCCAATATTCCCTGCGTATACAAGACGCTTAGAACCGTCTTGAAGAGCGGCTTCATTATCAGGAGTAGGTAAATTCAAAAACTCACCATCAATACCATTTGTAAACCAAGAATAATTAGCCTTTGAGTAGCATGCCTTAAAATATCCTTCAAATCCTTTAGAAACGAGGTTAATATGATTTGCCGAAGAAAATGTATATTTTTCAATTGCAGAAAGTATCGGTTTCAGCACCCAAACAACCTTGGGAGACAACACATCTTTAATCGTATCAACAAAAATATCACGTATATCTAAATACAATGGAGCCTTCTTGCTTTTAGCCACTCGAGCACCTAAAAACGCAGTAAACAACCGCGAACTCGTTGCAAAAACCACATCATAAGATTCTCTTTTCACCAACTTTTGTACCTGTTGATAAAATGTTTTGAAAGATTTAATTTGGTCTAACATACCACTTTCATGTGATGGAAGATCAATACGTCGTATCCTAACGTTGCCGTCAACTTCTTCCCTTTTTGCATCTTCGTTAAAACTGGCATACCTATTGGGCATTGTTGTTACAACATCAACATCAACGCCGGCTTGCTGCTTCAATTGCTCAACCAAAGCAGTTGTTCTAAACGAGCCAGCACACAGGTCCGGTTTAAAGTAAAATGATAAAACCAGTATTTTCACGAATCCCTCTTAATCTGTTTAATTTCTGTTCTTAAGTGACCACTAGCAAACGCTATTTCAATTTTCTTATTTTCGATAGTTTTGCCAAATTCAGGGTGCCAAGAGCTGTCTTTAATAACTAAGGGCTCAGAGCTAATAAATACACAGAGTAAGTTATTACCATGCATTATTTTAAGTTCACTCTCTGAAAGTTTTATAACATCCACCTCAGGATGGAGATGCAGATGAAAACAAGCAGGAGCCTCTTTTGACAACGTATCATTGATCACCAAACTATCGGGTGCAAAATCTAAAGCTCTAGTATGTGTAACTTTTGGGCTTTGCTGCATGTACCCATTATGGCTGGCTACAAGCTGCACTTGCTGTCCCGCATTGCTGACTTTAACCAGCTCCGCATAAGCACGCTTTGCTACTCTGAATCCAGACCAAACCTGTGATGAATCCATACCTGCGACCGAAACCGTATTGTGAGCCGCTGTTTGTCGCTGCCTGACGCGTTCCACGCTGGTACCATATAAGGAAGTGCCAGAGTTGACGAAAACCCGCTGCTTGCCCATAGATAACTCAAAACTCAAAGTATCAGCATGTGCATGACCGGGCAAATAATCAGGACCTACATTTGCGTGGTCGAATATAACCGCATAATCTGCAAACGAAACACGACTATAGCCGCTATTTTTGTTTGTGATCAATTGCTGTTCAGCCTGAGTGCATTTCAGCCCTAAGGAGTGTGCATAAGCAAAAATTTGCTGCGGAGGCATTGCGATCCCAATGGCCGCATCATTAAAAAAGCTCACTTCGCCGTCATCATGCACCATAGATAGCAGCCAAAACAAAGCTTTTTCTGCAATTTTTGTCCACTTGGGTAGGCATTCTGTTAACTCTCTACACTGGCTCGTGTTAGCCAAGTCAATCAGTTCAAGTAAATCCCATAATAAGATCTCGTGATACATTGGAGAAAGTTCAAAATGCGCGCCATCTTCCAAGAATTGCTCATCCAATTCTTCATTGAGCAATTTGATACCGAGCGAGAGCAATTGCATAGAGTTTTCTCCTTGCAAATACGCACCGACAAAAGTTAGTGCCTTTGCATTAGCAAACAGATGGTTACCAAGAATATGGTACTCCAACTGCTGAGTCAGCGCATTTGCTTGCTCGCTCATACTCTTGAGATACTTTGGTGGCACTTCAGTTTGAACGCTACACCACTTAACCCAATTCACTAATCGCAGTGAAATCGGGTATGGCTCCCAACCATTTCCATGGCAAGCTGGATTGTCTTCAATCCATTTATCAACAAACTGATGATGCAGTTGACACCTATCCAGGCCATTTCGAGCACTCAAGTCATCAAAGTAGTG
The DNA here is from genome assembly GCF_041467595.1 of Vibrio sp. 10N.247.311.13. Taxonomy (NCBI): domain Bacteria; kingdom Pseudomonadati; phylum Pseudomonadota; class Gammaproteobacteria; order Vibrionales; family Vibrionaceae; genus Vibrio; species Vibrio sp. 10N.247.311.13. The sequence continues at coordinate 40,415 of NZ_JBFSUX010000008.1, forward strand.
CAAGTTGTATAACCATAGCTTAGGTTTACTGTTACAATTCCAATCAGCAGAGCATGTAACCTTGCCCTTTTGATTTAAAAACAGAACTTTAGTCTCGCTAAAGATGCTTTGCTTGTTCAGTAATGGGCCCCGCCACTGCCATGAAGCACTATGTGGTTGACCGCACTCTACTGGCTTGGGTTTTCGAAATTTGTAATAAGCTCTGTAATATACTTGTTTAAACCTAAGGTACCTCACCGTATTTAACAGTTTAAGTAAACTATCAATTGTTCTTATCATATTAAATAACTTGTTCGCTAAGATTATAAAGGTTTTCACCATCAATGGAAGAAACCTCAAAATTCAAGTCTATATTTTGAGGTAATAGCCACTAACTTCTGAAGCAACTCCTTTCTCACGATTTAGATGGAGATTGCTGTGGGTTTTCTATTCTTAGCCTATAACAGACCAAAAATTCTAGCGGCTTAACTATATACTCCATTAACATTCCATCTCGATGTGACAATATTGCCGATGGCATTAGGATGATTTCAAGCTACTGTGTTTGTGTTACCTATTGAGTTAGTCACGCAGCTATAAACCCAAACAATCGAAACCTTTTGACGACTAGTTCTTAATTATACTAACGCACGGAACAAGAAATAACCGTAAGGATTGCCACCGACAATACTAGGACAACTAAATCAGAAAGCAATATCTAACTCTAATTTTTAACTTTGAAGCTCAACGACTTCATTGGAGCGTTCTTACCTGCGTTCAATACTAAAGATTTACTAAAGTTCGGCTAGCACAAGAATCTCATTGAATGATATAAAAACCAATTCGCGAATATTGTCCGACTATAGATGTATTACATTACAAAATGTGGTCATATTTCACCTGGGACATTATAATCCCATTACTAACTGAAAAGCCATTAGAATCATTCAATTACAAAACAAATCTCAGAAATACGGTTCTAATGCTAACTTTTATTATTACCGTTTAGTTTAAACATTCTTTAAACCCAATAAACTTTATACGATTTTTTTAAAATCAGGTAAAGGTTTCCAGGTGATATCATGCTTAAATGTTCATTCTTTACAAATTCATTGCTATTATAACAACACCGGAGTATAGATTGTTTAACAAGCACACTTTAATTATTAGAAAAATTAAATATTCAACCTTAAAAATCTAATTAAACATCACCTCTCAGTTTCAGGGACGTTGTGAGACATAATTTTAAAGTATTCCCACTTGATATCGGAGTCTATATAAGTATCACAATCCTAGTCTAACCATCCGAACTCCAATTTTATCGAAATAAATTAGCTCAACATCTATAATTAGTTTAAATAAAATTGCGATTTCAAGAAAATTTTAAACCTGTGCATTTGATAATTAACAGGTTTCATTACCAATATAATCATGGGTTGAAAAACTTAGGTACAACGTCAATCAAAACTCATCACCTTATTAATCTTAACTCGGAGTACAAATGTAAGAAAATAAAACACCCCAAATTTTAGTCGAATGAAAAATGCCCCATATACCAAGCATCAGAACGTTCCTGTTTCGATCGAGCCTCTTAAAAAGCTAAACTCCATAGAAGAACCTCTCCCCCTCCCATAAATACCATTATCATTTCCACGCCAAACCAAAGTGATCATCCGATATCAAAGATGGCAAAAATCATCTTTTTAAAATCTTATACAAATATTTATCGGGATAACATAATAAAGGAATAAATAGATAACTAAAAATCTCACAACATAATTCTTGATGAAACAACCATTTTAGATTCTGAAAACTACGATAAATCAACCTGGCTTTACTTTATGAAATATAGCAAAGAAAAATAAATATATTATCCATATTGAACTTTACTATATAACTGGATAATAATTTAAAATATTATTACATACAATTAATTTACTAGCTAACTATTTAAAAACCACACCATAGTTACTCATTTCAAGCTACTAAGCCATTCATCATAGTTAATTTTTAATTGCAACTTTCCTGAAACTGTTCTTATAGGACCACTCAATATAAAAAACTCAAAAGATACATTTACATTATTTGCATCAAATAATTTTCTGGCATCAGCAGTCGAAAGCTTTGTGTTTGGACAGTATAAAATAACAGCCTCTCCGGGTTTTTTCTGAGCAATCTGGATATTTGAAACATAATTAAAAATCTCATGATGGCGACCAAATATAAGTCCTGTAAGTGGGATCTTCTTATTATTTACATCTAATATATACTCACCACTTCGACCATCCTTCATTACAAAAGAATCTAACACACCATTTTCAAACTCTTCAGATGTAACAGTATCCCCTGTATCATATCTTATTAAAGGTGTCGCAAAAGAATTATAAGACGTCCCAACCAAATTGCTGTTATTTAATTCAGCAAATCCGTAACTTTGGAAAACCTTATATTTAAATTTAGAAACTTCATAAGCCATCACACACCTTTCTGTATGCCCATAAAATGCCTGAGTTTTGATTCCAAAAACTGATTCAATCTTATTTCGATAACGATCATGAGGAAACTCTGAACTTAAAAATGCACCACGTAATGTAGAAGAAAGCAATTTCTTTAACCTAGGGGATTTTTCACAGTAGCATGCAAATTCATACAATGTACTTGGGTAACCATGAAGAAATGAAACCTTATTACTTTCGATATATTCATAAAGTTTTTCTTCAATTTTATTAAAATCAGAGTATATATCAGCTACGAGAGAATGCCTGATAAGATCATAATCAACAAAATTTAGGACACTACTCCTTCCATAGAAATTTAATTTAAGCATATCCGGTTTGAAACCGATCTTCCCCCACATCTCATGTATATGTGCCCACTCATGACCGATTGCATCTGGTGAAGTGTAAAACTTAAATGGTGCTCCTGAACTCCCCCCGGTATTAGACAAAACCCTACCCTTAACTTTATAACTGATCTCATCTGTCGAGTAGTGGCTTAAGATACTTTTGGATACAAAAGGAATTTTTTCCAGGTCAGAAAAACTCTTTAAAAGCTTAATATCAAATTCACAATCATCGTAATATTTTTTGTAAAAAACAGTATTAACATATGCATGCTCAACTAATTTTTTCACTCTGCGAAATATATATTCTTGTTTATCACCAACAGAGTTATACTTAAATTTTTCTATAATCTCTTGAGAATTTGAATAGCTTCCTCCTATCCCTGGGCGATATTGATATGGAATCTTAGCAAGGTACTGACCAACACTAACTCCCAAAGGAAGCTTGTTGAGATTATTCTTTAAAAAAAAAGTTACTGACACTAATTAACTCCTAAACTATACAATAAGCTATAATCAAAAATAAGCAGGGACTTGTCTATAAACCCTGAAAACTAAACATAACATTCCTATGAGCTATTTTATTAAATCACCAAACTCTACTATCTACTTTATGATGTCATCTTATAAACGATAAAAATGGAAACGAAATCCAAAAATGGTAGATAAAACTATAACAACGTTGTCTTGGCAGTTATAGAAAAAGTCAATGGAATAACATCTTCCCATTCACATCTCATTTTCTCGTGAAGAAATTAATTGAATGTATTGAGGCACTAGATACCAAGTAATTACCTATAGTTCAACGGCCATAAGGACTGTTAAATTTATTGGTGATGGTTATAATTTTCGCTTATAAAGCTTTGCTCTCAACAAATAAAGTGTGTGACAAATTTAATATGTCTTTTCCTCCAAAAACTGTATCTTGCATCCTTTCACAAAGTTCATTTAATAATTCAGTATTATCCAGAAACGTTTTAAGTTCTGACACATTTTTCGCAAATGCCCTTTCTGACTTGATTAAATTTATATACCCATATTTAACTGAATGGTCAAAATCTGAAAACACGCAATAAAGAGAAGGAACTCCTAAAGCTAGTGCTTCTACTCCGATAGCTGAAGTTCTAGTAATACAAATATCAGTCATTTCTATAGCTCTTCTAACCGGTCCATTTTTCAGAAAAGCGAATAACCCTAAGGCCTCTTCACCTAGACAAAGATAATTACTCTCGTTATCTCGAGGATGTAACTTGACGACAAGTGAACTATCGTTACTTTTGCACCAATTGAGCAAAAATCTAATTATAACCAAATTTATTTCAAACTCATAAGGTTGTGTGAAAAAGGCTATTTTTTTTATTTTTTTTATTCTAGCCAGCCCTTTTAGTTTAAAGGGACAGCCTTCATAGAGTAACTTCCCCGTATTATTGAATCCCCTAGCATCCAAGTTATAAGATATTTTAGAATCACAATAAAAATCGCTTACAGGAAAAACATATGATTTATTTGCATCTAGGTTCGCTGTTTGAATTGTAGATACGGGAATACCTAACGCATCAGCCATACTTTTTTCAAAAATAGCATAACGTCCTTTAAGAGAGAAATTTAATATTTTCTTACAGTTTTGGGGTAATGTTTTCCTAAGATTTGATGAGTACGCGCCCTCATAAAGAAACCATCTCGACTCTTCGTTTATTGAACGTGAGCTAAAAGAGTAATTGAAGTGAGGAAAAGTGTATACGCTATCTTCCGAGAAAGCCTTACCATTAAAAACTAAAAATTTGAATACGTTAACTAATGTATGACGTACTGATGGAAGATGTAGCCTTATATTATTTGGCATAATTGAAATTACGTCAATCAATTGTTCTAACCGGCCTAGCCTACCTTGAGGAATGAGAACTAAATCTACACCGACATCAGGAGAACAACCTGCCAAATCACTTGCATACTGTATTTGGAGATGAGTTCTAGCTATAAACACATCCCCCTTAAAAGTATCTTTTTTATTAATAGTTTCTATGTTTTTCAATCTCAATCTCAATCTCAATCTCAATCTCAATAGTTTAACAATGAAATTAAAATAAAAAGTAACCTCTATAATTTTAACAATCGATAGTCTAAGGAGTCCGTAGCATAATATATCACGACGCCTATAACGAAAGGTCACTTTAGACGATTCAAAATCTAGACCTTTTATTGCATTTCCTATGTATGCACCTAGTAGTAAAGAGGATCCAAAAGGAGACTCTATTGTTTTGTATCCTACTAATGGGATTTTCTTTGAAGTATATTTAGCGCAATATACATATATTCTTCCACCAAGTTTAATTGCTGTTGTTACTAGCCTTAAGCAGGCAAAAAGTGGTTCGAGCATAGAACCTACGAGTCCATCCAAGAATGGAATGTTATTTTTCACCCCCTCGAGGTGAGATTTATCTTTCACTTGCTTAAAAAAATGTGACAGATCATCACTAACTTCATTGCCCATTGATGATAAAGATTCACCACGCTCCCTTAATTCATCATCCAGCGTAATATTATCCAAATAAAACAATTTAGATCCGGATTTCAGATCTATTAGTACTTGTCTCTTTTGACTACAATCTAATTCACTCAGAACAAGGACAATATTATTCATAATAGTTTACATCCTAAATTAAAATATCACAGAATATCGAAACGTGTTAAAACAACACCAGAAATAAATAACAGTATTAATGTAACAACAAACAGAACTTTACTCAATAATTTATATTTATTTGATGAGATGAAATATATAACATGAAAAAAATTCAAAACAACTAGAGGTATTATCAACGAAATAAACACACCAAGCATTTTAAATTCAGGTATAAAGTAATAATTGAAAGAAAGACTTATAATTGACACGAACAAATAAAAAAACATTTGAACCAATGTTTTCTTATAATAATTAAATAGTATATTAGTACTAATGGCTGTGATTGATGACAAATAGTTCACGATCATAAGTATAGCGACAAAAATAAGAGTTTGATTGTGATCGTAATTATAATACCAAACCAAAAACTCAGATAAAGCTAAGAACAAGATGATGCTAGCTATTAAATAAAATACCATTATTTTTATCGAAATATTCGACACTTGTTCATCTAACCCATTTTTTAATTTCCTATAAATTATAGGGGTTAGTAGCACAGAAGCAGCTTGTGTAAATATAAAGTAAACCATACAGAATCTCTGTATTATAGAATAGAGACCTATTTCAGCAAGAGGTATTTCATTCACCATAAATAGTCTATTTGACCAGGACATAACCCATGCAGCTATAAGAGTAGGGACAAATGGCAATGAATATGACAACATTTCTTTTATCAGTTTAAAATCTGAAGAGATAAGTAAACGTGGTCTGTTTATAAGAATTGATGTTAAAATTAACAACAACCCTACAAAAAAGTGAGATATAGGGAATACATCGACACTGTTCCCTAAAACTAGTATTGATATATATACTGCAATAAATAATAAAGACGTTTTAAATATTGATAAAATTAAGTACTTACTTGCTTCACCTGTAAATTGGTATTTAACTAACGTTATAGAAGAAAGGATGTAGCCCAACGAAGAAACATATAACATAGAATATTGCTTGTAATCAATATTTATTATACTTAGTAAGTCAAAATAAAAATTAGTAAAAGTAGAAATCAAAAACAATAATAGTGATGAAATAATCACAACACCTGATGCAATTGAGATTATATAATCGCCATCATCGATATAAAATCTAGAAGCAGAACGCCCTACAGCTAATCCAATCGTCGCTTGGAGGAAGAAAAGGCAAGCTTCAAAGGTTGCAATTTTTGCATATAACTCATTACCCAAATAAGAAGATAACATTAATAAGGTAGCAAACGAGATTATTTGCGGAACCCCTATAGCGAGGCCATATGAAAGAAACCCTTTATTCACAATTTTAAGAGCCCCACTTTGTATCGTCATCAATCATATCCGTCAATACATTGTATACTTTTTGGGCAACAACCTGATGCCCAAATAAAGAAAGATGATGGTTGTCTAGCAAATATAGGTTTTCTACGTTAACTTTATGATAAAGATCTTCGAGGAATATACAACCAGAAATACTCTTTAATATTTGATTATATTCATTGATTCTCTGTTCAATTAATGGGTTAGAATCCATATAATCTAAATTGCTCGGCCCTATTGGAATAAATACTAACTTTGATTCCCTGAAACCATCACGGAAATATTCTAAGTTTCTCTTAAAATCAATTTTATTTACATAAGAAATATTACGAAACTTAACAATTTTTTTATAGTTCTTTTTCACAATGTACTTCGTTACTTTTCCTAATATAGGTAACTTTGAAAGGATCAGAGACTCTTTTTTTGTTAATGCTCGAGAATAGCAGTCTACAATACCGACCTGAATAAATATTACATCAGGTTGGAATGCCTTTATATGTTTATCACGAATCCTTGCTAGAGAATTAGTATCTAGCCCAGGCTTTGCATCAAAAAATAGATTTATATTTTTTGATAATCTATTTTTTCTGATTAATGAAGATACTTTATATGGCCATATATCCACCCCTCTAGCAGTATCCGGATCTTCTCTTGGATAGCCAAGAGAATCAGTTAAAAATAACACATTCACTATAAATATTACCTTTCAAATAGTTAAAAGTTTAGTCACATGATTTTAAAAATATGGAGCACTCATAAAGATTAATGGGAATTTAATTTTTCTGTTTTTCATGTAATAAACGAGATATGTTAAAATCTGTAAAGCGAAGGTATTGATATATACCTAATTATCTTTCTCAAGTACTTGATAAACCTTCGTTCGGTTTCCAAACTATTCGCGTTACCTCTTTAGCGTCTTGCGACTGAAAGGACTTTTCGAAACACTAAATGAAATATATTGCACTCGATAACAACTGAAAAAATAAGTAACAACTTCATGTATGTGATGTAACTCCAACACTTTTAGGTTTGTAGCTTAGTCGATAGTCTTATAAATGCAGTTTAAATATTGATAAATAACAAGTAATACATTCATTTTTTCAAAGCGATATCCATGCAGATATCAACCATACTTGGGCTACAATCAACTATCTTTAGTAATTAAGGGAATGATGGTATCGCCAGAGATATAGCTGATGAGTCAATGGCCGTCATGAATCTACTTAGGCTATTGACCGCTATTCGTTTCTTATTACTATCACTAGATATGCGAAAATTGTCTTTACATCCATCGTAAATAATATATATGAAAGTAATTCTTTATTAAGAGAGTAGTCGTTGAGAAACGGCTTGTTTTCTCCACCTGACTCCTAAAAAATAGTTCAGTATTAAAACATATGGTAATAAGGGAAGCACTGGTGTACCATCCTGAAATATAACAATCGCAATAATGAGTGCAACACGCTTACCCTTAAATTTAGACATAGATGCTGTACAAAAATAAAATATCGTTAACACAAAGGGCAGACCTAAAACTCCAAATTTAAGTAGCCATTCAAAATAACCACCATACGCCCGGTTTGTCATTGTATAAAAATACGTACCAATTGGTGTCGGAATCCAACCGTTTATTACTTTATCTATATTTCCAGCACCCCAAAAACCATAATAATTAAGAAGATCAAATGTAATAGGGATATTTATAACTCGCCTAAATGCGCCTTGTGATAGAATAAATTCTGGGTTATTGAAAAGGCTATAGATTATTTTTACACTTCTGACGTCCATGTAGTTCTGAGCAATAATAAAAAATGCAGTACTTAAAAACACCATACTAAATACACTGATCACAGTGAGAACACCGAAATATCTCTTACTTAGTAAACTAACTAAAATATAATATATAAAAGAATGAATCGCTATTGCATACGCAGACCTAGATATTAATAATGTTGCTAACAACATTATTGTTAACCAACAAAAAACTTTCCTATTTGAATCTTTGTTATCTACTTTTACTACTAGGAAGTATATGACAGATATAATAGTAAATACTTTTCCAAGTTGAGCAGGTTCTGCAGTCAATGACCGAACCCCTCGCCCTGAAGATGCGAAAGACAAAGCGGCATCCACAGACCTCGTAACTAAAAATGATAGAAATTCAGGGTAGATAAATTGAATTATACCTACAGATGCATATATAACAAAAACTATTTTAACTAATTTGGAACTAATAACGAAATTAAAGCATTTAATCAATACATAAATAGTAAAAACATTTAAAATAACTATAGAATAAGTCAATATAAATTTTAAGTCTAAATTTTGACTATGTACAATACAACCAGTAATGAAAAAAACCAGTAATAAAGCCGATATTGATAATTCTCTTGGGGTCAGCTCGACTTTACTAATATTAAAGCCTATATAGATGATAGCAAATAATATAAATCCCGGCTGTACATCTATTCCCGAAAAAAAGCCTACAGAATAAAAAAACAAAGTAGAATATAACAAAACCATTTTATTTAACGCTTATCTCAATAAAGTTTATCAGTTGCACAACATAATTTTTCAATGGCGCATAGGTCTCTCGCTCAAACAGAAGTTTCACTTAAAACCTTTCCTCCCAAAAATAAATTATCAGAACTCTGTATTTAATGTGCCTTTCACCTCTACAGGCTTAACAAAACCTATGCATATGGGGAAATTCTGGATAGGTTCTATTAAACCTCTATAATTAGCGTTCAAGTTGTCACCTTCATTTATTATGAAATCTAACTACCAGCGCATACTTTTATGCCTAAATTAATTGTACATAACTTGTTGAATTGTAAAAAATTAATTAAATTATAAGACAACTGTAACACGTAAATGCATGATAAAAAACACATCTCTGTCGCAGAGTCGTTATTACACATAAATTCTTAAACGTCTCCACTTAGGAGTAAAGTCTCCGAATTTTCCAGAAAAAACGAAGCACAAATTCTTAATCTTTATGCCCCATAGCGTTAATTTCTTCCTGCTCAAAAACGTCATCCGGATCGTGCTTGGATGACTCAAACTAAATATTTTCCGTAGAAGTCATGACAATTTTCTAATATGTTTTTGCTATAATCAAGCATTACAGACATAGTATAAATCCACTAGAACAATGTAACGTTCTTGAAAATCTACCACTTTACTTCCTCCAACCTCTCTGCAGTTGTGCTTCATCGGTTGACTAACTTAATGCAAGTCCTTCATCACGCACAAGGATTCTTATTTTCATATTTTTTTATCGGTATTTCTTCCTTAGCATCGTGATAATTAGTTATCCTAGTTTCCACAAAGAGTCTAATGGATTGAATCTCATAATGTGACTAAAGAATAGTTCAATTAAGCTCCCTACAACAATACGAGCTGTGTAATATTTGCTAGATATTCCTACCAAACAAGAGCTTAACTTTCTAAACTAGTCCAAACACTCTTCGTCAGATGTTTAAATTAATCGACGTTTAGTTTCACATAGCTTTAGCTATAGGGTCGATTCTCTTCCAACGTTGGAGATACTCTATAACAACTGACTACAGCTATATACTATTTTAATAACCAGCCATCCTCTCATAAACAGGAAGCATCAAAAGTTGCTTTCTCAAACTACAGAGGTTTTCCGTGTGGCTTGATAAAAAAGCCTCTGTTTGTTTGTATAGCCCTGGTTTATATGTATTATCCAGAAAATCATCCACCTCTACTGGTTCAATGGATACACTGCCTAATTTCTGAATTTGTAATTTTTCCATTGGACGGAAAATCAGGCGATGTGCTGAAGTTAGAACTTCCACACTCCAACGACCAGGAGCCCCCCAGTTACCGTGATAAGCAAACAGCGCACCCGAGTCTGATACACCTGCGCCGGAGAAGTTGTATGAGCGCTCATGCCAATCTTCACCGCCACTGAAGAAACAGCTTAGCTGCTCAGGAAAACCGCCAAGGTGGAATGCCATATCAGTTACGTGAGTGGTGTTCGCAAGGAACCAGTTCTCTTTAACACCTTCCGCTTTTTTCAATTTCGCGATCACATGCCCCCACTCAGTTAGTTCGAAGTTAAAGCTTTGAACGCCACCATCTTGCTCAATGATGTCCTTTGCTGCGAGTAGCGACGAGAAGAATCGACGGTTGTAAGCAACATAAACCTTAGCATCGTGATTTGCCGCGTAGTCAGCAAGTTCTGCTATTTCTTGCGCGTCAAGACCTGCTGGTTTTTCTACCAAGATATTCTTAATACCGCGGTCAATCAGCTTGATGGTTGTCGGTGCCAACTGCTCAACGCTTGTTGTCACGATACCAAACTCGAACGGCTGAAGATCTTCAGATTCATAAAACTTATCCACCCCTCCAACAAAAGGGCTCACACCGGTCGCGTCTTGAAATTTAGCCGCTGAAGCCTCACTGCGCCCTACCACTACAAAATCACGCTCTAAGCCATTAAGAACTTTCGCGTACTCTTGTGCCATCGGTCCGGCACCAATCATTAATATCATTTTGAAACCTTATGTAATTGGGACTAACTGCTCTAGTTCACTGCTTGCGTTAGGGTCGAAAATTGCCGTAGCTTTACGCAAGAACTCAGCATGTAACATATTTGAGGTTGCTAACGACGTCAGCTCACAGTCTTGTTTGTTGATTAAATCCAACACAACTTTGTTTGATAGCTGGCTTTGGAAGAAAATTTGTAATGGCGACTCTTTTAACGTTTCACCATTTTGATCAAGCCAACGCACCACTCCTTCACGCTCAGAGAGCTCAATACGTTCACCATCAATGGTCACGGAGATATCTAACATCACTTGACCATTCTCTGTCTGGTCACAATGTAAAGATAGCTTGTGTTGATCTGATTGTGCTGAAAGCCCACCAACGATCTCTTTGTAGCCCAAGCGCTTGCTATCAATAACACTAACGTCGCTTTGGAAATCCAACTCGTAGCTAGAGAAGTCAGCAAGGTAGTTCCACAAATCAATAAAGTGGATAGCGTTACAGCCCAGCCCCCAGTTGCTTCCTGTTACTTCTAGAGCAACAGATTGAGCGCCTTGATACTGTTGCGCTAACTCCTGGTATGCAGGAAACAGTCTTCTCGGGCAGTTAACCCAAGTTTTCACGCCTTCGCCTACTAATAATTTTTCTGCTTCAACAAGTTGTGCAACAGATTGGAAAAGTACTTTTTCCAGAACTAGGTTCTTAACTGTTAGCTTTTCAATCAACTGTTCGACGATACTTAAGCGCACGGCTGCGTTAGTCGCGACAATCCCTACTTCTATGTTCAGTCCTGCTATCGCTTCCATATCAGTAACATACGTCACCGTAGGCGAAGTCTCTTGAGCAACTTCTTCGTAGCGCTGTTTTGCAACTACGAGTGATTGTTCGGATGGGTCTAAAACATAGATGCGGAACTTGTCATCCAATTGAGCGAGAGCTTGAAGGTGTCGGCTGCCCAATTGACCTGCACCAATAATAAGTAAATTGTCTTTCATATAACGAATACCAATCTAAGTTTTTAAAATCTGGGTTACCATTTATAAACTAAAGCCATCATCGACCACGATATTCTGACCTGTGATGTATTTTGATTGCTCTGATAGTAGGAACAACACCACACCAATCACGTCATCAACATCTAACATACCTGCACCATGGGTTTTCTTTTTGTAGGCCTGTAAGAAGGCATCTGGTTGATGATCGAAAATACCACCTGGGCTGACGCTGTTGATGCGGAACTGACTGTCACTCACATAAGCAACCACATACTTGTTGAGATGTTGAATCGCCGCCTTAATCGCCGCGTACTCCACAGGCATGGTCATCGGTGTGTTGTCATAAATATCGAACTTTGGTGCAACAACACCATAGATGGAAGATATGTTAACTAGTGAAAAATCTCTGGTATTACGCTGAAAATAGGACGCTGTTTGTTGAGAGAATAAAAAAGCACTGCCTAAGTGCAGTGATAGGTTTTCATTGAAGCTTTCAAGGCTTACATCAAAGAAGTGCTTGCCGTAAGTCGAGTTTCTTGGGTATGTCGCGTTTACTGCACCATCAACATTATCATCCAATTGGGCGAAGAATTGCTTAACATCGCTTTCATCCGTCACATCGAGTTCATGGAATGAAACAGCTTCAGAGTTAATATCACATCCTAGGTTTTCAATACGTCCTTTCATGCTGTCGACATTAATATCAGCAGCGATCACTCGCGCGCCTTGTGTAAGCACTTTGGTTACTAGCTTAGTACCCAATAAACCACCAGCTCCAGCGATGAAAATCACTTTATCTTTTAATAAATTATCCACTTAAAAACCGCCTTCTACGATTGCTTCTGCCAGTTTAAAGTCATAAATATCATCAATATCGACTGCTCGCTCTTTTGGCACCTCAATACTTGTCACTCGTCCTACAAATAGATTTTGATTGTGTAGGATGTAACTTGGTGAGGTGACATAAACAACCGTGGTGATGTCAAATGCCACAGGGGCATCTTGACGACGGGCAACACCACCTTCGATAAGGTTCATCAGTTGTACATCACCGGCTTCATCTCTTCGAACCATATTGAAGTATGGGCTGCGATTTGCAGGTGTGATACCGATACAAACATCCGCATCACTATCAATAATCTGCTTAATCGCACCTTCTACATCATCAACGCTACGCAGAGGGCTGGTTGCCGGCAGGCTAACAAAGCGGTCAAACGGACCATACTTATCAGCAACCCATTCAACCGCGTGCATCCACGAAAGCCACTCAGGACTGGTATCAGACGCTAACTCCTCAGGTCTTTCGATTAAGATAGCACCGTTCGCGAGAGCAACCTCAGCGATCGCGGCATCATCCGTTGAAACAAAAACTTGGTCGATCGATGAACATGATTTCGCAACATCTATCGAATACTGCAGCAAAGGTTTACCGGCTAAATGTTTAATGTTCTTCCCAGGTAACCCTTTTGAGCCGCCTCTAGCAAAAATAAAAGCATGGTTTTTCATTGTGACGCCTTTAATAACGATAATTTAGTGACTGGCTGCTCTGATTTGGTGAATCAGCTCTACACTCTGCTTTGCTTCTGCGACATCAATGCAGAAATGCTCTCGCCCTTGAATTTTAGAAATAAAATCTGTCAGCATGTTCAAATACATTTGGTTCTTATCCCAATCCGGTTCACTGTAAAGAACCTCATCACCTTTAGAGCTAGCAAATGTAATTTCGTTTCTTATCAGATCCCACTCTAAGGTACCTAAGCTACCGATAACTCGGCACTTTCGGAATGGCTTTCTCTGTAGGAAATCTAAGTGGATGTTGACGACCGCACCTTGACATACAGCAACGATGTCAGCGCAATCTTCAACATCGAGCGACAATTCATCACCAGAACGTAAAATTGCATGCTTCACATCAAGTGAACCAAATAGCCATTGCACATAATCGAGCTCATGACTCAGCTCTAATAGCACACCACCACCCAACTCTGCATTTGCAGACACGCTATTGCGATAATCCTTGTTAGGACGCCAATCAGGCAAATACTGACCAACTTCAATATTCACGTTATATATGTGCCCTGCCGTTTGCTGCTCTAACAGCTTTTTAAAGGCAATAGCTGATGATAAGTAGCGCAAGCAGTAACCCATCGCTACAGGCGTACCATGTTTATCAACAGCGTGCTGTACAAGCTCACTGTCAGCAACACTGACAGAAAGTGGTTTTTCAATGAGGACCGGAATATTCGCCTCAATTAAAGGCAAAGCATGCTTGGCATGAAATGGCGCTGGGGACGCAACGATAGCGAGATCTACTTCATGGGCGATAAGTTCATTAACCTCACCCACGACAACGTCGCAATCAGAGACAGCTTCTTGAGGGATTCTTCCACTCGCAGACATCGCAACCAGCTTGCTATTAGGAAACAGCTGCTTGAGGTTTTTACGATGACGATTGGCAATATTCCCTAAACCAATAACGGCAACACATTTCATCGGTTAGTCCATCCCTAGAGTGTGAATGTCCGCTTGTGCACGGTTGAAATCATCCATACGACCTATGTCTAGCCAGTATTCATGGACTGGGAACATTAGAACGTTATCTCGCTCTTCCATATGACGCTCAAGCAATGTTGGCATATCAATACGGCAGTTCTTTGGTACCGAGTTGATGACTCGAGGTGATACAACATAAATACCAGCATTCACAAAGAATCGCTGAATCGGCTTCTCCACCATACTCGTGATCTTGTTGCCTTCACCGTTAATCACGCCATATGGGATTTGATAGTCATATTCACGCACACACATTGTTGCGTCCGCTTGGTTCTCCTGATGAAAATCTAACAAACGCTGGAAATCGACCTTCGTTAACACGTCACCATTCATTAGGATTAGTGGTAAATCCGCTGGCAAAGACTCAGGTAAAAGACCTAGAGCACCACCAGTACCTAAAGGCTTATCTTCATGAACATAGGTGATCTTAATGCCCAGTTCAGAGCCATCACCGAAATAGTTGATAATCTGCTCCGGCATGTAGTGTGTCGATATATAAAAATTCACAAAACCCGCTTTCACAAAACTGCGGATCACCGTTTCAATAATAGGCTTATTACCAATTTTTAGCATTGGCTTCGGGCAAGAGTCTGTCAGTGGTCTTAATCGTGTACCAAAACCACCCGCCATAATAAACACTGGGTTTTCATAGCTTGGCTTGTCAACTAGAGCGCCATGGAGTGTCTCTAGACCGGTAAGTTTGCCATCATCAATCAGTGGGATAAATAGGATATCGAGCTTATTCATCAGCTCAATCAGTTCTTCTCGAGAGCTCGATGCTTTAGCTGTAATTGGATCAGAGTTCATCACCTCAGAGACCGGATTATCAAGCCCCTTAGACGCTAATAAACCTCGACGTATATCACCATCAGTCACGACCCCTAATAAACGATTATCGTCTGCAACGACCAAGGCAACACGAAGGGCTTCAGAATCAATAATTTCTAATGCAGTTCTGATGCTTTCCGATGGTGATAAAATCGCTTTTTTCCAACTACTCATCATATTCGATCAACTTATTTTTTTGATTTAATTTAGAAAAAGTTATCGTGTTCGGTTGTACGTCCGACAAAATTGTCGAACCAGCACCAACAATACACCCCGAAGCCAAAGTGACACCTTGAATAACAGTGGCGCCTGCCCCAACATAAACAGCCTCTTCGACATTGACCTGGCCACAGAGTGAAGCTCTTGGTGCTATGTGGCAATAGTCTCCAATGCTAGTGTCATGTTCAACAAGCGCGGTACTGTTAACAACACTGTGCTGACCTACAGTAGCCCCTGTCTGAATAATAACTGAATGTAAAATTTGACAACCTTCCCCTATTTTTGCAAATGGAGAGATAGATGCGCTGCTCGAGATAACCGTCTCAAACCGAAAACCCAAAGCAAGGAAATGCTCGTTCACTTTTCGTTTCAGATCCGACTTTGGCAGAGCCCCGACTCCGTTCACTAAGAGCACGTTACGAGGAGAAAAACTCAGAACATCACCATCATTTTTGAGATGACATATTCCCTCAAACACTTCTCTTTGACTGATATCTGCAGGGCTCACGACAGCAAGAATTTCTCTTCCCTGACCAAGTAATATTTCAGCAAGAACGGAGGCATGACCACCTCCACCAATGATTACAATAGGAAGCATTGACTCGTCACTCAATGATCAACTCTCCGGCTTTGTGGTTTTTACTCGCTTTGTTTCCGATCAACTCCCAGTAACGATATGGTGATAAGCCTAAACCTGGACGCTTAATTGTAAGGTTTGACTCTGTTAGAACTTCACCTTCTTCAATATCGGTTGCTGCCACTAAGCTCTTTCGTGCCACTGATTTGTTCTTCACTTCAGATACTGTCGGAGTTTTCACGCTAGAGCCCAAAGCTACTTCAATTTGGCGAATGGCTTTGACCATCGCCTCTAGTTCTTGTGGTTCAAGCGAAGCTTTGTGGTCTGGACCTTCCATGTTTTTATCTAATGTAAAATGCTTCTCAATCAAAACTGCACCGCGAGCAACAGCCGCAATTGGAATCGTGATTCCTTCACTATGATCCGAATATCCCGCCGCCAAATCAAATGCTCGGCCCAGTGTATCCATTGCTTTCAGATTAATTTCTTCCATTGGCGCTGGATATTCCGTCGTACAATGAAGGATTGTTACTTTGTCCTTTAGGGCTTTTTGACCCACTTCTGATGCGTAAGCTTCTTGGAAACCTAACATGGAAGGCTGTGTGTTTTCATCGGCTGTATAACCGAAAGCAATAACCCCTAATGTTGTCTCGATTTCAGCCAGTGTGGCCATGCCTGTCGATACAATAAGATCACAACCAGTACGAGCATGAGCTAGCACAAGAGGCGCATTCGTTAACTCGCCGGAAGGTAGCTTTAAACGCGTCAACCCCAAGTCGTTAATTAGAAAATCTAAACTTTCAAAATCGAAGGCCGTAGACAAAAACTCAATTCCAAGGGAGTTACAATATTTTATTAACTTGTGGTGAGCTTCGTACGAAAGCTCTAAGCGACTCAACATAGCAAGTTGTGATTCTTGCTTTTGCGTATTCATGACTTGGTAGTCAGCTTGTTTAGCTTCTTCAGTCACTAAATTTTTAGCTTTAAACGTTTGAAACTTTACGATATCAGACCCGGCTTTATGGGCTGCATCTACCAAGGCAAAAGCTAACTCCTCTTGCCCATTATGGTTTACACCCGCTTCAGCAATAATCAACGCCATCACTATCTCACTCTACTTTCTAATTTAAATCAGATTCAATATTTACGTCGAAGAATGACTTGCAAGGTTCAAAACATAAACCTTTGATCATTTCTATCGCTTGCTTGCTACTGTCACCCTGCCCGTACGGGTTCTCTATCATTTCACCATCAGCTTTATATTCTCGACTAACAGCTAAACTAATCGCTTTATTTATCGAAGCTTTTGACGCATAAGCCTTAAGAACACTTTTGGCCGCTAGTCGCCCTTTTTGTCTTGAACCAATATTGACCGTTGGAACATCAAAAGCCGGGACTTCAATAATACCACTCGACGAGTTTCCAATGACTGCGGCTGCGTGCTTAACTGAACTCAAGTAACGTATTTGTCCAAGAGAGGGGATTGCCAGTACGCGCTTTGGTTGTTTTGCTGCATAAGCCTCTAACATCGGAATAATTCGACGACCGCCATCATCCGCATTAGGGTAAGTCAGTATAATTTGGTGATTTGGGTATTCATCTAGTGCGTCTAACAAAGCTTGAAAGCTATCCTCTGGGGATTCATCTCCGAGAGTGACAGGATGGTAGGTGACCACAAAATAAGGATTTGTAAGGTCAAAGCTCAGTGATTCACCCAACTCTGAAACCGTCATAAAAGAGCCTCGATTCAAGTGATCTAAGCCTATCGCACCAATGTTTTTTACTCGTTCTGGCGATTCACCTAATTGAATCACTCTATTTCGATATTCGTCTGTTGACGTGCCATGCAGGTAGCTCAATTTGGTAATAGCATGACGAATCGCATCATCGTAGGCGCCTTCGGTTATTTCCCCACCATGCAAATGGATAATAGGAATACGGAGTATCATGGCTGTTTGTGCGGCAGCTAGAGCTTCAAAACGATCTCCAAGAATGACAAGGACATCGGGTGCTAATCGTGACAATGCATCAGCAAAGCCTAGAACGCCCAATCCCATACTTTTTGCCGTTCCTACCGGCGAGTCCGAAGACAGCAAAATCTCTATTTTCTCGTCGATCTGGAAGCCATCTTTTTCTATTTGCTTATAAGTATCACCAAATTCTGGAGATAAGTGCATACCAGAAACGAGCAATTGTAATGTTAGATCTGGATCGCTTTGTATGTCTTTTAAAAGCCAAAAGAGCAGACCATACTCCGCTCTGGTACCAGTAAAGACCGCGACTTTTTTATGTGTCTGCGTCATGCGTGTATTAAACCTACTTAGCTTTTAATTTCCACAGGGGTACTTGGAAGGTTAATTAGGTGCGCTTCGATAAATTCGGAATTAATAAGATCACCGCGTATTGCATTTTCAAACATTGGTAACCTGTGCATGAGCTGCCAAATTGGGCGAGTCATCACACCTGCACTATTGGTGCCCGCAAGGATCTCTTCTCTACTTTTTTTATCTGGGCAAATAATGGCATTTAACCAGTAATTCGACTCGGCATAGTCTGGCTCAGTAACAAACTGAAAATCAGTCCCACTGAAAAGATTTTCGTAGCATTTTGCCAGTTGTCTTTTTTGCTTTAAGTACTGCTCAATAACTTCCATTTGTGCGCAACCCAATGCCGCATTTAGATTAGGCATGCGGTAGTTAAAACCTGGCTCATCATGGAAAAACTCATAAGGATGAGGCACTTTCGCTGTCGTAGTGACATGCTTGGTTCGTGCTCCTAGCTCCTCGGTTTTACATAAGACCATACCGCCACCACCAGTGGTAATGATTTTGTTGCCATTGAAGCTGACTGCACTAACATCACCAATAGTACCGGTGTGCTTACCTTTATAGAAAGAACCTAGGCTTTCTGCTGCATCTTCTACTAGAACAAGATTCCATTTCAGGCAAACTTCAACCAGCTCATCAAGCTCGACAGGGTGACCAAAGGTATGCATAGGGACAACCGCTTTAATTCGTTTGCCTGTATTCTTGTGAATACACCCCGTCTTGGTTACTTCAGCATGCTCAATTAAGAATGCATCCACCGCTTTGGGGCATAGGCCCAAGCTTACTGGCGAAACATCCACAAAAATAGGCTCGGCACCCATATGATAAAGAGCGTTACAAGTTGCAACGAAAGTCAGAGCTTGTGTAATAACAAGGTCTCCTCGTTGAACATCAGCCATGTACAAGGCCGCATGTAATGCCGCAGTACCATTGACGGTTGCTACCGCTTTAGCGGTACCTGTATACGCCTCAACCTTTCGCTCAAAATCATCAACAAACTTGCCAACGCTAGAAACAAAGGTACTGTCAATCGTTTCCATTACGTAGGCTTTTTCGTTGCCATTAAACGTTGGTGCGTGCAGCGGAATGAATTCGTCCGTTTTGTAGGTATCTCTAACAAATTCAACAACAGCTGTTGCTTTCATTACTTACTCCGCTTACATCTTGCTATCGAGGTATTTACCAGTTTCTTTGTGCCCAAAATCAGGAATCATTGTAAAAAAGAGTTTTACAATTTCTTCCTTGGTCCAAGCTCGCTCGTCTTTCATCTCTGAAATACTGTTTTCAAACAAAGAAAGTAGCTCTTGCTCATAAAGAGGGTCATTTTTAATAATGCCTAGATTTGTAAATCGAGACATATCCAATTCTTCTTTATCCGTGAAAAACTCTTCAAAATCTTTCTCGCCCGTTGTATCACTCGCAGTAAACAAACATGGCCATTTTCCTTGTTCAGGAAGTGTATGAGCTAATTGACGAGCTTCTTCTTCTGTTTTACAAAGATAAGGTTCATAGCCAAGTTGCTCTAGGTATTTCACTGCAATATCAGCAAACGAAATCAGATGAAGAGCTTCGCTCAACTTAGGGAAGAAAATGTCACGATTCTCACCAAAAATGCATGACATTAGGCAAAGTTCACCTGACTCTTGAGGTGTCACGAAGTAACGCTTGATATCGTTTGGAGCGACGATAGGCTGGCGTTTTTGAATACGTTGGTTGAATCCATGCAACAATGAACCGTCCGAAAACGCAACATTGGCAAAACGGGCTGTTGAGATCGCCATCTGTTCACTTTTTCGCATTAGGAACATTTCCATAATACGTTTAGAAGCGCCCATCATATTGACCGGGTTTGCCGCTTTATCTGTCGATACACAGAAGTACTTCTTAGCGCCAGCATCAATAGATTGTTGAATGGTTTTATCTGTATTAAATACGTTTACATCGATCATTCGCATCAATGTATAAGGATCTTTCTCGCTTCTAACATGCTTAAGTGCGGATAAGTTCAACACATAATCAAACTTGCCATCTGCTTTGATGAACGCATCGTACTCTAAAGAGCCGATATCTAAAGCAAATGTTTGAAAATCACCATCAATGTAACCGAATGAACTGCGGACATCTCGAACTAGTTCAACCATGTTATTTTCACTAATATCAACAACATGTAACTTCTTAGGATTACGCTTGAAAATCTCTTTAGTTACGGCTTGTCCGATTGAGCCTGCGCCTCCTAAAACAAGGAAATTTGACTCAGAAACAATGCGTGATAACTCTGCCTCATGGTTATCAATATCTTGCGTGAATAAGGCTTCGGTGCGACCGATCAACGGTAAAGTAGCGTTCATTACCAAATCCCCTTGGTATCGACTAAATATGGTGAGTTTAGTGACTCAGCTTTAAATTCTTTATGATCAACGAGCATAACATGAATATCAGCGGTCAAACTGGCAACGTCAAAACTCTCAAGCTCAACTTGATTCAACGAACTTGGTAATTGGTGAATATTGGGTTCAACTGCAATTACATTCCCTGAGTGAAAAGAAGCAATTTCTTTTACAATCTGCATTGCAGGACTTTCACGTAAGTCATCAATATCAGGCTTAAAAGCTAAACCGTAACACGCAATAGTAACCTCTTTGGCAGCTTTATCAGCATTCTCTTGCAAGAAATCTGAAATAGCTATTTTAGTTTTACTGACAACCCAACCAGGCTTACTGTCATTAACTTTACGTGCAGTATGAATAATTCGGGCCTCATCTGGTGTCTTTGAAACAATGAACCATGGGTCAACAGCGATACAATGACCACCAACACCAGGGCCTGGTTGTAAAATGTTAATACGAGGATGTCGGTTTGCCAACGATATCAACTCCCAAACATTGATATCTAACTTATCACAAATTACCGAGAGCTCATTTGCAAATGCTATCTGTACATCTCGACAACTATTTTCAGTTAACTTTGCCATTTCCGCTGTACGTGCATTTGTAATAACACAATCACCGAGTACAAACGTTTTATATAGCTCTACGCTACGTTCTGAACACTTTTTGGTTAACCCGCCAATAACACGGTCATTTTCCACCAACTCACGAACAACGTGACCAGGTAATACCCGTTCTGGACAATGCGCAATATTGATATCAGCACTTTCACCTGAGTTCTGAGGGAAAGTTAAATCACTTCTTGCTTCAGCCAACCACTTAGCCATTTGCTCAGTTGCACCAACAGGAGAAGTAGACTCTAAAATCACTAAATCTCCCTTCTTAAGAACAGGGGCGATTGCCTTACTCGCCGCTTCAATAAACCTCAAATCTGGCTCTGGAATTTCACCGTCAGCGCACTCTTTGAAAGGAGTAGGCACTGCAATCAAAAAAGCATCGGCAGGTTCTGGAGTAATTACAGCTTTTAAATAACCTTCTGTTACTGCTGCATGTACGATCATATCAAGATCCGGTTCTACGATATGAATCTCACCGCGGTTAATCGTATCTATTGCATTTTGATTGACATCGACACCAATCACTTTTTTCTTGCGTGATGCAAACATCGCTGCCGTCGGTAGCCCGATGTAACCTAAGCCGACAACTGAAATTGTTTCAAAAGACATAGTTTATATTCCAATTTTTAATTTTCTAATTCGTTCAAAATTCGTTTGCAAGCTTGACCATCACCGTATGGGTTGTGTGCAAAACTCATCGCTTGATAAGCGCTTTCATCCGTTAATAGCTGACTTAAACTCTCAACGATCATGTCAACGTCGGTGCCGACTAACTTAACCGTGCCGGCTTCAACCGCTTCTGGTCGCTCGGTCGTATCGCGCATCACTAAAACAGGTTTTCCTAACGACGGGGCTTCTTCTTGAATGCCACCAGAATCAGTCAAAATGATGTGCGCACGGCTCATTAAGTAGATAAATGGTAAGTATTGTTGAGGCTCAATGAGGTGGATGTTATCAATGCCTGCAAGAATACGATTAACAGGTTCACGTACATTTGGATTAAGATGCATTGGGTACAAAATTTGCGTATCTGGATATGCTTTTGCGGTAATTGCCAGCGACTCACAAATACGCTCAAAACCACCACCAAAACTTTCACGGCGATGCCCTGTTACTAAAATGAGTTTTTTGTTTTCATCTAAGAAAGGGAACTGAGCAGAAAGCGTAGCGTTCAAATCACTGTCAGATTCAATTTTGTCTTTCACCATCAGTAACGCATCAATTACGGTATTACCCGTTACTGAAATATCTTTCGGATTAAAGCTTTCTTTCAGCAGGTTTTCTTTTGACGTTGTCGTCGGCGCAAAGTGATATTTGGTTAACGCCCCCGTTAAACGGCGATTACCTTCTTCAGGCCACGGCGAGTAAATATTGCCCGTTCGAAGGCCTGCTTCTACGTGACCTACAGCGATTTGCTCATAGTAAGCTGCTAAGCTTGCAGCAAATGTTGTCGCCGTGTCACCGTGAACTAAAACCACATCAGGTTTGAATTCTTCTAGTACTGGTTTAAGCTCTAACAAAATACGCGCCGTCACTTCATTGAGTGTTTGACCAGCTTTCATTAGATTCAAATCGTAGTCGGGCGTGATTTCAAATAACTCTAATACTTGATCAAGCATTTCTCGGTGCTGAGCCGTCACGCAGCATTTTGCTTCAAAGCGCTCATCGGCTGCTAGAGCATGAACCAGAGGTGCCATTTTGATGGCTTCTGGACGCGTGCCAAAAACCGTAAGGATTTTTTTCTTAGTCATTTTATGAAGTTTCCAACCGACAGGTGAAATGAAAGAGGTGATTTTTTGTTACTTTTGATCTCAGCATTAAAAACACACTGAGACACTTTTTATTCATTTTGAAACAGTCAATTCTCGACAATCCCTTGTAAAACCTAGATATTGATGACTTTTTTAAAACCGTCCCAATAGGCCGCCAAAAGCAGCCTTTCAGTAGCTTGTCGCGCTTTTGAATTGCTATACTTGCTAACAAGCTAAATCTGGGTACGCTACCGCCCTTAGGTTTGGCTCCTAAAGGCAATAGTCACAATTTGTTCGCTTTATGCGGTTTTCATACGGTTTTAAATATGCGGAGCATTTTAGCAAAGTAAGTGCATATTAACCAGTTTGAAATTGACTCTGGTATGACAAACAACTCACCACGCATTCAGCCACCGGAAGCATTGTACGTCTTGCAGGTACTGAGTCCCTATGTGGTAGCGGTTTTCTTGTGCTGCGTCGCAGTAGCGCTTTTCTATATCAATGAAAATATTGCCGTTGCGGTATAGCGAAACGAAGCTTGGGTTGTTGTTTACCGCCAATAACGCTTTAATCTCTGTGCGTGTTAACCCTTGTGGGTAGTGGCTAACCAGCAGCTTCAAGAACTCGCCAATACGCCCTTCCACTCGCGCTATCTCTTTTTCTAAAATGGTGACTTTTTCTTCCGTTGTCAGTTTTTTTAGGCTGATATCGTCCATTTGCCCTCTCCCTAATTCTACTTTTGTTTCTTGACGTTTTTTGTCTGTATTCGCGCTTGGTCTGCCCTAGCCTTTTGGTTTCCTAAGATCTTGGTTTTCTAAGCTATTTTTTTAATAGCTTTGGCTGTGTGAACAAGCGCTTCGTCTGTAAATAATCGAATGGTCACTGCTTAGAATCCGCGCCGTGCGATTTGGATTGAACGAGGGCCTTGATACGTGCTTCGAACGGATTGGTGGTGCTTTTGGCTTGGTAGTCCGCTAGGGCCTGAGAGACGGGCGTGGGTTGTTTGTGAACCATGGGCTTGGCTGCCGGTTGGGTTTTAGCTTCCTTGGTCGATGTAGAAGCAGAAGCCCTTGCTGGTTTAGCCGCTTTTGTTTGCTTAGCCGCTCTAGCCTGCTTAAAGACTGGCGATGAGTCTCGCTTCGCTTTGGCTTGGGCGCTTCTTCTTAGCCAGCTATTCACAAAGTGGCCAATGTGCTCAAAGGGTTTGCGCTTATCGGGGTTAATGTACAGCCACGCTTGCATGGCATGCAGTTCTTGCAGCACATCTAACTTTGGGTAGGTGCGTTCTAATATGGTGGTGAACTCATGATAAATCGGCGCACTGCCCTCTTTGGTGAGCAGGTGAATTACAGCTTCATTCTTTTGGCTTATTGGTTTGGTGGCGTTGGTTTTAGGTGTCGAGATCTCATGTTCTTCAGAACCGCTTGGGGGATCAAGTACATCGGTGTCATCTAAGATGCCGTTTTTCAAGCTCAACTCTGTTTTATGTTCTTTATGAAAGATTATGTGTGCCAGGTGATCACTCTCCGTGTTGGATCTTGAGTCACCCAGGGGAGTGTCTGAATGGTCGGTTTTCTGCGCATATTCTGTCTTCTGTGGGTATTCCGACGAAGCTGACGGTAAACCTGTTTGTTCTGCATTCGCGTTCTCTTGATTCGCTTGGGCTAGATCGGTCTGCTGAATGTGGCTGTCGCTGGGAAGACGCAGCTGATATATGTTGCTGCGCTGGCGTCCTGAATCATCAAACCGCTTTATCCGCTTCACAAAACCTTGTTTTTCGAGCTCGTTAACGTGTCGTTTCACGGTTCTTACCGACACTTCGCAATATTGCGCCAAGTAATTGAGGGAAGGAAAACACACGCCGCGCGCGTCTGCGTTATCGGCTAATTTCAATAACACTAACTTGCTTATTGGCGAGCCGGTTTTTAAGGGGATAAAAGAAAGAATAAGAGAAACACACATGGTTAACGCTCCTTGTTAAATGATCATTCGTACTGAAATCCATTGATTTAAAGGGCATTAACAACACTTTTTGGCGCTTTAGGGGCGAAAGGCCCATGAGATAAGTTGTAAGAAAAGATGTTTGGTTAATCGCCTCGGATAGATATGCAACACCAACCTTATTAAGCAATGGCTTTTCGAAGCACCTCTCATTTTTCTGTATTCCTCTGTTTTCGTGTTATTCCCGCCAACCCCAATCAAGAGCCTTGAAGTACATTGCCCTCCCCATGCAGCAATAAGGTGCTTAATGAAGGCGATAGTTTCTCTTTTTATTTCAGCGTATCAACCCGGAATGGCGAGCATCGAGTGCCGTGCTAACTCCCTCACTCAATCACGTCAGCCGTTATTTTTTAGTGATAGTGATGGGTTTGGCCAAGTACTGAGCTATGAAGTTAACGGTTATAAAGAAAGCCATTTGGAAGGTTGTTATTTTAATGAGGATGAATGCGGTGACACCCCCAGCTATGAGGATATTTGTTGGATGATCAGCCGAGCACGGCGTAAGCAGCCTCTGGGTTATTACGTGATGTATTTACGTTATGTCAGCCACCACCCCGGCTATGAAAAAACCGTAGCCACCAGTCTGCGACAACACATCGCATTGCACCCTGATTTAAAAGAATCGCTATCAACGTCTTTAATCGTCTATTTACAACAACACGAGGATTTATTTTGTCAAACACTCCACCAGCAACTGATCGAGTTCCAAATCAGCCGTTAGAAGCGTCTGTTTTGCCAGAGCGGGCTGACACCAAAGAACGAATTGATTCGGAAGAGCAGGCTAGCAAGATGGAGCTTATCCCTTCGTTAGATCCTTGTTTACCTTCAGCATCCTATTCATTCAGCCTGGTTTCGGTTTTACTCCGCTTACCTCATTGCCCGCCATATTCCTTTATTACTGTGCATTGCAGCGCCACGCCGCCACAGCAAGATGTAGGCGTAGCCGAGATTCGTCGATGGCATAAAAAGAAAGGCTGGCGCGATGTGGGGTATCACTTTGTTATTCGTCGCAATGGGGATGTCCAATTGGGCAGGCCGCTGTCGCAAACTGGCGCGCATGTGAAAGGACACAACAAGGGCAATATTGGGGTTTGTTTGGTTGGCGGTTGTAATGCCGAGCTGCAACCAGAAGATAACTTCACACTTGCGCAGCGCAAGGCACTGTTTGGTTTGATGGCTGCACTGCAAGAGCAGTTCTTGATTTCAGATGAGAATGTTAAGGGGCATAAAGATTGGGGCGTGAATAAGGCGTGTCCTGTTTTGAAGATAAAAGCTTAAGAGCAGATGCGGGATTCGAAAAGTGAGGAAAATAAAGTGAGAGTGGTGCTTTTAGCTCCTCCCCTTTATCACGACTGTTACTTGGCAAAAAATATCCTATACAAGGGGAGGCTGGGAGGGGTTGGTTAGGCATCGCTAGCAACCCCCTCTAACTCCCCCTTCTATTAACATCACCACTCACAATAGTCCGGTGTTCAAGGGGGAGGACCAAAAGCTAAGTCTTCGAATAATTTGAAGAGCAGTTGCGGGATTCGAGTAAGCGAGATGCGAAGAGCTTAAAAGCGGATTCCAGATACTTCGTTCCTCGCCTCTAAAGCAACAGAATGGCGGAATGACAGAGTCGTGAGATTATTAACTTAATAAAAGTAGTCGTCATTCCCTACAGTGAGGGACGAACGTGATAGGGAATCTAATTCAACGGATAAATGGCGGAGCAGAGGTCTCGCTAAGGTTGTCGAACCATAAGGTTATACAGTCAAAGGCTATACATGCGGTCAAAGCCAATCAATAAACCAAGGAGCAGTATGACATTGTTCGGAAGAATATTCGGGAGTCAGTCTTCGATTAGCAAGGGGTTAGATGCACTCACCAACACAGGAGATGCGATGTTTTTTACTGATGAAGAAAAAGCGAAGCACAAGCTGGCACTGCTTAAAGCGTATGAACCTTTTAAGTTGGTACAGCGCTACATTGTGTTGTTGTTCACCATTCCTTATGTGGCACTGCATGTGATGGTGATTCTTGGCTGCATGCACGGTTACGATTGGAAGCCATTAGGGGAAATGACCAATGAAGCGTTTGGTTATCCGGTGCTAGCGGCTATTGGATTGTATTTAACGGGTGGGGTGATTAAAAAATAGATGCGGGTAGCGAGTAAACGGGATGCGAAAAGCTAAAGAGCAGATGCGAGGAGATTAAGAGCAGAGGTGAAGAGCGAGGACAAGAATATGATAGTGGTGCTTTTAGCTCCTCCCCTTTATCACGACTATTACTTGGCAGAAAATATCAATATAAGGGGAGGCTGGGAGGGGTTGATTAGGCATCGCTAGCAACCCCCTCTAACTCCCCCTTCTATTAACACCATCACTCACAATAGTCCGGTGTTCAAGGGGGAGAACCAAAAGCTAAGTCTTCGAATAATTTGAAGATTGGATAAAGAATAGATACGGGTGGCGGGTAGACGGGATTCGAAGAGCTAAAAGAGCAGATTCGAGCAGCGGAGCGGGTAAACGAGTAACAAGAGATGAAGAACGGATTCGAGTGGCGCTTTTCGTATCTCGCCACTCGCATCCCGTTACTGTCTTTAGCTCTTCGTTTACCCGGTTACTCGCATCTCGTTACTGCTCTTTAACTTTATTTCTTGTCGCTCGAATACGCGTAGTTGTAATAACCGTAGCCGTATGAGCTTGATGCTTTCTTCTCGATGGCGTTGAAGATAACGCCTTTCACTTCGATGCCCGATTGTTCGAAGCGGTTGCGAGCTACATCGATCTCTTTAATGGTGTTTTGACCGTAACGCGCGACCATTAATGTGGTGCCAGCGAAGGCGCCGACAATGCTTGGGTCGGTTACCGCAAGTACTGGCGGGGTATCAACAATCACTAAGTCATACTCTTTTGATGCCCATTCCATTAACTCTGCAAAGCGCGGGTGCATAAGCAGTTCAGATGGGTTGGGTGGTACTTGGCCGCGAGTAATAATGTCTAGGTTCTCTAACGGTGTTGCTTTAATGGATTGAGCAAACTCTTGCTTACCGCTCAATACATCAGAAAGGCCGTTATCCCAGTTCACCCCAAAGCTTTGTTGTAGGTAACCTTTACGCATATCGGCATCAATCAACAATACCTTTTGGCCTGTTTTGGCGGCTACTGCGGCAAAGTTGGTCGAGATGAATGATTTACCAATGCCTGGCGCGGGGCCAGAAATCATCAGAATATTGTTTTTCGCTTCTAGCATCGCGAAGTGCAAGCTGGTACGAAGGCCACGTAGTGCTTCAACTGAAAGATCCGCCGGGTTAGATTCAGCAAGCAGCGCTTGAGTCCCTTTAGTTTGCTTCTTCTTCGATTTAAAACGGTTAGTGAGCTCTACCTGCAAATCAGATTTTGGTACCGCTGCATAAACAGGCAGGCCAATTTGTTCAATTTGGTCTGGGCTTTCAACACCTCGGTGGAACGCTGCTTTTACTAACACAAACGCGACACTTAGCATGCCACCCAATAGCGTTGCTAACACAACAATCAGCGGCTTCTTAGGTTTAACGGCGCGAGCATAAGCTTGAGCGTCATCTAAGATACGGACGTTACCGACCGTACCGGCTTTAATAATGCTCAGTTCTTGAACCTTGTTTAAAAGCTGGATGTAGATCTGTTGGTTTACTTCAACATCACGTGTCATACGCAGTACTTCACGTTGTGTTTTCGGCAGCTTTTGCACTTGCTTGTTCAGGCGCTCTCGCTCGCCCAACAACGTTTTACGCTTATCAATCAGTGACTTATATGCCGGGTGATCTTTGGTGAAACGCTGACTGATATCACTTTCTTTAAACGTCAGTTCATTCAATTGCGCTTCAAGCTCTACCATTACCTTCAAGGTTGATTGTGCTTCTAAGCCCAAGTCGATCGATTCGTTCTTTTGGCGATAATTGTTGAGTGTGTCTTCATAGCCAGTTAACTCAGATTTAATGCCCGGAAGGTGGCTTTCTAAGAACTGTAGGCTCTTCTCTGCTTCCGCTGAATTACGTTTCACGTTTTGTAAAAAGTAGATCTGGCTAATGTGGTTCAGTATTTCAGAAATCTGTTGTTTGTTTTCGCCTTCAAAGCTCAGCTTCAAAATACCGGTTTGCTTACCTTGCTCAGACAAAGACAAAGAAGCTTTCAACCATTCGATCGCTTCTAGTCGGCTACGTTGACTAATAGAGAATTCAAAATCGTTATGTGATTCAAAACCTGCCACAAACAAGCTGTAGTCGTCTGCTGTTGCTAGCTCACCCACTTTGCCTTTTAGGATAACGCGCTCATCGTCGCGAACTAATTGGTAAGTGCCCTGCTCGGCATCTAGGATCTGGATCGTGTGCCCGTAGTCGCTCGCATAGCTTGGCATGTTGAAACGGCTAACCGCAATGTGGTTGATGTCGCCAGTTAAGCGTGCAAAGCCTTTGCCGACGATTGGTGCATAGTTAGGAGATGTCACCGTCGTGAGGTTAAACTTATCCACCGTTTCACCCAAGATCATACGAGATTTGATGATCTCGACTTCGGTTGTAGCTGAAGATTCTTGAGAGAACAATTCACCCATATCACCAACCATAGAAGAGATGCCACCAGAGCTTTTCTCTTCAATTTGGATCAGGGCATCCGCTTTGTATATCGGCGTCGAAAGCAAAGCAAACGCAATACCAAACACAGCAAAAACGAATGTGGTGAGCATGATTAGCCATTTAGCATCTAATAAGATGCCAAGCAGTTTTCCTAAATCTATCTCATCAGAGTTATCTGTATGCGATTGCTGAGAGGGTTGTGTTGTCATTTGTTTGCTACTTCCTAAAGTATTGCTATTTAAGAGACGATATATACGCTCCGCGTACTTCTCTTTTATATTATTCCGTTGGTGGCTTTGCCATGCCTACATTTAGAGCATGACATTTAAAAAGCTGTCTATTTAAAACCTACTGCATCTAAAATCTATTGCATTTAAAATCTATTGCATTTAAACCTACAGTTTTTTTGCCCAAGCTTGCGCCGCTTCGTCAATCAGCTTATAAGCGTGTTCAAACGCCTCACGACTTTGACGATAAGGGTCAGGAATGTCTTTCTGGCCAATCCACTGACCAAACAGCATCGTTTTTCCGCGAGCCTCCGGCGATATTTGAGTAAGCGCTTCTAAATGGCCCTTCTCCATCACCAAGATCAAGTCATACTGAGCACAAAGCTGTGGCGTAACTTGCTGAGACTGATGGTTTTCAACATCAACCCCATTTTCAGCGGCGATTAAAATGGCAGTGTCGTCTGCAGGCTTACCAATTAAACGGCTTTTCTCAGCAGCGATACCGGCAGAGGCCACTTCTTTGTTGGGCAGCAAGTTTTGTAAAACTCGCTCTCCAGTCGGGGAACGACAAATGTTGCCCACGCATACGACTAAAATTTTATTAAACATAATGGTCTCTAATTGTATTGGGCTTATAAGCTGGGTTTACTTTTAGATGTAAAAATCAGGTTACACGCACAATGCAACCTGATGATTAATTAGGGTTTATTACAAACCAGGGCTTATTACCAATTACGGACGCGCAACATACCTTCGGTCAGCTCGTTAAAGCCAGAAATGGTAGGCACAAGCTGTCCAATTACACGGTTCCAACGGCTGATGGGTGCTGCCGTTACGTAAACAATGTCGTAAGGTTTTAAATCAAACTCGGTACCAATCACTAAGGCTGATGCATCTTCCATATTGAGTTGGTAGATGTCCGCCATGCGTTCTGATTTATCATCAGAAGTTCGGATCACAAACACACCCGTTGCATCTGCCGTCAGCTGGTTAATACCACCTACGTTGCTGAGTGCTTCGGTTAGGCTCATCCCAACGCGATCAATCTTAAGTAGTTGAGGATCGTTCACTTCACCCATCACGAACACTTTCTGGTTGTCATTACGCGGTACGTGAACAATATCACCGGCTTGCAGTAAGCGGTTTTGGGTTAGGTCACCACGTTGCATTAAACCGTAAAGTGAAAGGTTTTCTTCCACGCCATTGCGGGTTAATGAAACATTACGCCAATCAGCATCTTCAGACAAACCGCCAGAACGGTTCACGGCATCCAGTAACGTTAAAGGGATATTAGTGATTGGCTGCTGGCCAGGTTTAGATACTTCACCGGTAATGTAGGTTTTCTTAGATCGGAAAGCCGCTACGTTTACATCAACTTGAGGGCTTTCGATGTATTTCGCCAAACGTTCCGCTATATCAGAACGAATTTCACGAACCGTTTTTCCTGCCACTTCTACTGTACCAATGTATGGGTAGAAGATGGTGCCGTCTGCATGAACCCAGTTACCCGCTTCTGTGCTGCTACGGTAAGAGCCCGCAGGAATGGTCAGTTCAGGGTGATCCCAGATCGTAATATTTAAGATATCGCCCACGCCGACTTTGTATTCATACTTCGCGATGTCTACGTCGAGTTCAGGGTTGGCTTGTGACACCGACAATGTACCCGTTTGGTAAGTCGATACTGATTGAGCTGTCAGTGGGTAAAGGTTAACCACATCAGAGATATCAGATTCTTGCTGTTCCTCTGAAGGCTGAATCACATTCTTGTTGCCAGTAGAAAGGTGAGTTCCTGGAGTAGTACACCCTGCAAGCAATACAGGAAGGAGCGCTAAAAGGAGACGATTTTTATTAATCTTCATGTTAACCAAGTCATAGAAACGGAATGTGTCGTGATATCCCAAAGGACACCCAAAGAAGTTAGAACAAACAATTTTATCAGCTACGCAGCATTTAATAGAGTTAAGGAGGGCTATTACTGTGATATCGCTCCCACTTAATATCAAAGATAGGAACGCTACCGCCCTTTGATATTCCGCGACATCACACTGCGTAGTTAATCTGCCTCTATCTATCTGGAATTGAGATAGAGGTTTTTTGTCATAAACCGAGCCAAAGATCGGACTTTCACACGGTTATTTTATTGCGTATGCATTATCCACAATTTGTGTTTATTATCAACCTAGTTGAATGGTTAAAGAGCAGATACGGGATGCGAGTGAACGAGTGGCGAAGAGCTAAAGAGCAGATGAGAGTAGCGAGATACGAGTAAACGAAGAGCCTAAAGCCGTGTCGGGATGCTTTTAGCTCCTCCCCTTTATCACAACTGTTGCTTGGCAGAAAATACCAACATAAGGGGAGGCTGGGAGGGGTTGGTAACACATAGATTAATATCCCCCTCTAACTCCCCCTTTGATGAACATCACCGATCAAAAACGAACGGCGTTCAAGGGGGAGAACCAAAAGCTAGACCCAATGAATATCACGATATCTTAAGCTATTCGTTATTCGATTATTCGAGACTGCTCTTTCCCCGCTCTTCGTATCCCGCTTACTCGTCACCCGCATCTGCTTTCGATCTACTTAACGCTACTCGGCCTTTGGAACCAAGGTGAGCGAGCATCGGTTTGATCGAACAAGTTGTATTGCTTGTTCAGCACTTGGCCGCCGTCACGCGTGATCGGTAACCAGGTAAAACCTGCGCGGCTTGAGCTTGGTTTCACGGTAACAAGATCGAACGGAATTGATACATAGAAGCCTTTGGTATAGCTGCCTTCACCATACTCTTCAGTTGTCATGTCGGTTAAGCTGACAAACGCACCGGCAATAACGCCACTCTTGAATTGCTTAGAGAAATCGACACGAGTCCCGATATCACCCGCAAGGAATTTACCGACGCCCACTTTAAGCAAGGTATCGCTCAAGAAGTCCCATTGTGGGGTGTAGTAACCGGTAATAAAGCCCGTCGTACCCTTATCAATCACTTTGTACGTTCGGTTGCTGTTATCAGGATTGACTTGGATCTCTTCATCAAACGTGCCAAACCAGCTTTCTGGATCGCGCTGGCTTATTGCTGTCATGTCTGCGCCAATCGCCCAGTTTTGGTTGAATGGACGATACAGGATTTCGCCACCCACACCCGCGAACATGCTCTCTAGGTAACCGCCGTAAGCTTGGGTGTAGATACCGCTGCCATAGTCTTCAAACCACGTCAGTTGTAAACGGTCTAAACGAACCGGATCATCAACATAAGAGCGGAACAAGGTTCTTACCCTTGGCGTTTGGTCAGTGCCGTCTGATGGGATGGTATAGTTAAACTTGTCGTAGTTATCGACTAAGTTAACGTACAAAGAGCCCGACAGTTCAACATTGTTTAACGCCCAGAACGAAGCGTTGGTGTATAAACCCAAACTGTATAAATAGAAGTTTTCAGCCGAACCGAACGATTGAGCTAGGTTTGGTGAAATCGACACATCGAATCGCTCACGCCCATCATGATAAATAACGGATTTCTTACGCTCTAACTCGTGAGTATCGGTTGCATCACTGGTTTGAGCATTGAGATAACTGTTATTAGCCGCCGCTTTGAACGCTTGTGCATCTACCGTTGTCTCAGTGAGTTCCATCGATTTATCATTTTCGATGATTTTATAAGTATCGATGTAACTCGGCACCGCGTTGGCAATCACGGTCGCACCACGCTCAAGGGCGATATCTCTGTCTCGGTATTTAACCTGAGTACCCTTGACCACAATGCTGTTATCGTCGACCAAGATTTGCGCTTGTTCATAGCCCGCGACCGTTTCAAGTTCTTCTGCAAGGGCCGCCATATCAATATCGTCAACCGTATCGACACCACTTGGGCGCAATTCTGCTGTTTCAGTATCTCGCCACACCGAATACATTTCATTGAAGTTGGTAGAAAGATCGAAGCCAAGGGTTAAAGTATCGCCTCGCTCATAGCTGACTTTCGCCGAACCCCAATCAGTGAAACGATACACAGCTCCGACGTTCCATGGCGTGTGCTGTGTCATGTCGACACCACCACGTACTACAGGGAAGTCTTGAGAGTAATCGTTGCCATCGTATTCAAGCTTTAAGGTTAACGGCTTATAAGGGGTTTGGTATTCAAAGCCGCCATAAATTGCAGCATCGCCTTTAAACCAACGCTCAAAATCGACACTGCCGCCATTGCCTTTAAAATCAGACGGGCGTTCACAATACTTGTCACTGGCTTTGCACAGTGGGTTAGTGAAATTGCCACTGGTGCCCATGTATCCCCAAGCCATGCCCAAAGTGAAATCAACGGGCCCAAAACGCTTGGTTGCCGCGACAAATTCGCCATCGAACAAGCCAGTACCACCGAAGTCACGCACGCCTACTGACACTTCTGGTAAGTAGTACCCTTCTTCGATTAAACGCAGTTTAAAGTCGATGCCTTTATCGGTGTGCTTGGTACAGCCACTGAATGAATTCTGAGAACAGTCTTGATTGCCACTACCGCTATAATACAGGTCTTGCGTTTGTGTGTAACGAATGGTGGTTTCAAGCCAAGGCATCACCTGCAGGCTGACGTTATAAAAGTAGTATTCGTTATTAAACGAAGCACTAAAGTTGAACTCACCTTCTGGGGCCATTCGGCCTGTTGGCATTTGCATCAAGCCAACACCACCAAAGTTCATTTGCGACGTTCTGTATTCTGTGTCGTCGAATGGTGATTTTTCTGCTCGAATCGAAGAGGAATCAATGACTGTCTGTGCTCGAATCGACATGCTATTGGTCATTAATAAAGCACAAGTAACCGATGTGCACACTGCCGATAGAGGGAATGATTTCTGTTTCAGCATTACAGGCCAACCTTATGACGTAGCAAATCGACAATATCTTGGTTCAACGTTGAGTATTCCGATGGCAAAGAGTAGAACGCCATAAATACGATGGCACCTGGTGCTAAGTAAACCGGCTGTTCGTTCCAGTATGCGTATTGAATGGTTTGCACCACGCCATCTGGCTGAACAACATACGCCACACTTTTATCTGCAGATTCACCAATAAAGCCATTCGGTAATGCATCGAGGTAATCATTCAACGTACCATGCTCAATCAGATTCATTGTTACCGACTCTTTCATTGCACCCATCAACTGAATTGACGTTGGTCGTTGTGGTAAGTACAGAGAAAAGGCTTGAGTTTGACTGTCTGACGGCTTGTTAGTATGAGAACTTGAAACAAGCAGTGGGTTCTTATCTGATTGAGAGATAACGGCATTACGGTCTAGCTCAATAAAAACTCGATTGAGATATTGGAAAGAGGCTAATTGTTGGCGCACTAAGTTTGCTTCTGGCTCTTCTACTGCGAAAGCTTCAAGCTGGTTCAGTACATTGCGCTTTTTGGCTTCGATAGCTTGGTTAGCTTCTTTAAATCCAGTAACTGCAGTCGCTTCAGTATTGGTTATATCAAACAGTTGAGCCGAAAGGGGGAAGTAACCAATAGTACCGTTAGCGTTAGAGCTCGCATTCGCGTTTGCGTCGTCTAATACACGAAGCAGTCGAACGTTAGTTTGATACTCAAGCGTCACACCTTGAAGAGGAAGCTCGATTGTTGTTTTAACTGAAGAAGCGCTATTAGTTTTATCAATAGATGCAGCAGTATTAAAATTAGAAGCCGCAGAAGCAGAGCTCAAAACAAACAGAGCGCTCATCATTAACAAAGCTCTCACTACTGGCAACCGACGCCCCGTCATTTTTGATGTATGACTCATATAATTCATCATTTTAGTTCATTACCCTGTTCGTTAATTGCTTTGATAATGCTTAAGGACGGTTAACTCAAGCCTTGTCATATCAGGGCCTAAATACTGTATGGTTTTTACCACTTTGCCTTTGCTGTCGACCCAATATTCGTTGGTGATGTCTTGTTCTAATATTGGGAATTGAATTTTTTCTTGGAACTTCTTGGTATCGATAGACGCTAACGGTGTTTCTACCGTTTGATTCCCCGCATACGTCCGGGTGATGTTTGCTTTGTAGCCAAATCGATAGTTGGGTTGCCAGTCGTAAACCGCTTGCCACTTTTGGGCACCGGGGTTAGCTGACACATCAAACGCATAAGCAGAGTCTGGCGACGAGCTGTTTGCAGAAGAGAATGCATTCAACGGTTGGAATGCCAAACCAGATAGGTTTTCGTAAGGAAGCAATAGCGTTTGTACAATACGTCCATTTTCAGTGACGATCATCGCTTTGTCAGAAGACATCCACTTTAACTGCTCTGCGCCCGTTTGCGGGTTTTCACCGACGTACGCTAAGACCATGAAGATCTTACCTTGGTCATTCACTTCTGCATAAATGCTGGAATAAGGTAAGGTTTGAATGTATTCCTTGGATAGCTCAACATCGGAGCTTCCAAAAAAGGCTTCATCAAAAGTAGAGTTAACGTCTTGAAACTGCTGAGAACAACCAGCAAGAAAAAGACCAAGAGATATGATTAGAGGTTTAAGCATGACGAGTTCTGCTTCCTAGCAATCTGGTTGCTGATGTCCAATATGGAAAATTAATCAATTAGATATAAAAAAACCACTTTATGCTTTCACATAAAATGGTTTTAAACGCCTACTCAAAAATTATCGAGTCGTTGTTGTCGTTGTTGCACCGCTTTCGTTAGAAGCAACCGCTACTGCTGCTGCTGCCGCTACTGCTGCTGTCGCTACTGCTACTGTTGTAGCCGTACCAGTTGCAGCTGCAGATGCACCAGCGCCTGCTGCTGTACCAGTACCTGAACCAGTACCCGCCGCAGCTGTTTCTTCTGCTGCGAATGCAGCACCTGAGAAGCTAACTGCTAATGCAGCTGCTAGAGCCATCTTTTTCATAATGATTTCCATTAATATAAACGTTTATATGCAGAAGATGATTTTCACACCCTCAAACAGTTGCTCAGCTTAAACAACTGATTGATCATGATAGATAATAACCACAATCAAGTAAATGGATAAATCATAAGCAATACCTTATAAAGCATTATTTAGGAAATAGCGTCACATAAAGAGGACCTTCGAGGGTATTTATAGCACTATAAAACACATTGGTACAAGACAGAAACTAGAGCAGAGTAGAATGCCATACTAAAATAAACTAAGAGCATAAGTTCACTATTGAGCTTATAAAATAAACCGCAGCCAACTGTTTGCTATTAGTGAGTAACTAGACTCTGTAGCCAGAGCCTTTACCTAATACGGTTTGAGTAATGTTTGGAGGTCAGTCTGGCATTCTATGTGTAAAGGGTAGAAAAGATGGCTAGTGTATATAGACACCAGCCATTAAAGCTAATTAATCTTCTTTTCTAAATAAAAACCGAATTAAAACTACCGAAAAGCCCAACATACCACCGAATAATGTACCAAGAACAATAATCAAAGCACGCTTAGGTTTATCTCGAGTTATCGGCTGCTCAACATTTTCTAGGTAACGGAACGTTTGAAAATCAACAGAACGGTCAATTTCAAGGTTATTAAGCATATCCAACTTTGCGTCAATCTGCTGAAGACGAGGTTCAATGACACTCAGATTTTTAACAGATTCTAAAGCCTTGATTTTTGCATCTAAACCCTTAGCACCTAAATCAATACTAAACAGCTCCTTTTCATTACCGGTTTGGATTGGTCTATCGACGCCTGCAGACTTAGCAATTTGGGAAGCGTATTTTGCTCGCTCAGTTTCGACCAATAATTGATTGCTTGCCTGACTTTCTAAGATTCTTTTCTGTTGAATCAACTCATTTTTTTTGCCACTAACTACGGCATATAAATTATTGAACGCATCTTGATGCACTTTTGATTCTGTAGCCAAAACGTAATCTGTTAATAGATTGAAACTACTCTCTTTGGTTGTTGTTTGAAAAGTAATGATATACGGTGACCTAGGGTCATTCCTATCAACTTTAGAGGCGGAGACTCTATCGAACCATTTATTATATAACACTCTAGTTTCATCGGTACTACTCTCAGAGCTACTGCTAAATACAGAATCTTTAAACTCTTGGAATTCGGTACTTTCATCTAAGAAAGCTTTCTTATTGTTAGTTGAGTTAAATGCATTTACAAAGCGTTGGAATAACACCTCTGAACTCACTAAACGATTAAGTTCGTTGCTAACAAGGACCGTGCCATCTTCTTGATAGAGATCAAAAACAGGTTGAAACTGCTTCACTTGGCGTTGATACGCAGCCAAATTTTGAGGTTGAGGCTCTGTGATCTTTGCATTAGAAGACCACCATTCTTGAGACAGAAAAGCCAAACCAATACTACTAACAAAAAATAAAGCAGTAACCAATATCACAATTAATTTTCCGTCCCACAGGGCTCCAAACAGCTCCCTCATATTAACGTCATCATTCGTTGCGTACATTGGTGAATTTTGCGGGGAGTACGATTGTGGTTGCGTCTGCTGCTTCACTGTAAGTCTCTCAAAACATCTGAATTTAATAACGGCAGGATGCTATCACACCGTATGCTTTTAATCTTGTGTGGTTTGTAAACGTTATGAAAACGGTTTTCAGACTACTCACAATTGACTGTATTCTAATTCAATCGGCACTTTGCATGCAAGATAGCCACAGGCTGTTAACTTAACTTTCCCAGTAACCTTCGCCATCAACTGTATCTGTATGGGCATCAGTTTAGGGTTTTCTACGTATATTAGGCGGTTGCTCGCCTAGGGTAGTGGACAAGATGCCGATCGTTTTACTCTCCATGGATTACTGCTTGCGGTGATGCTTGTTGGTTTTGCATCAACACTCGGGCTGATTTTTAGCAATACCGCGGCTTGTTATACCAATGGTAAGTAGCAGTGCCATTCGAAGGATTGTTGAACGACTTCCTAGCTAGCATAATACTGAACTCGTTCAATTCAAAAAAACGGTGTTAAAAAATTCGCGCAATATTTGCTCCAGTTTACAGTCAAAACTGGAATTCAAGATCAAGAAACGTCCTAGATGAAAGGAGCGAGTATGAAAAATACGGTTTACATTCACCTCATAAAAAGGCTTACCAGTTATGGGGGGAGTTCCAATTAGAGCTTAACTGCGATAGAGAAAGATCACGTAGATCATTCCCCCTTCTTTTATCTAGCAGCCAAATACACTAAAATAGTTCCAAATACATTATTAGGCTGAATCGTGCTCATTTCATTTATTGACCTCTCTTTCCTGTTTTTCTTTTCCCTTGCAACAACTTTTACAATGCGTAAATTTGCAAAAAAAATAGGGTTAGTCGACAAGCCAAATGCTCGTAAGTTGCACAATGGTGCTATTCCCTTAGTTGGTGGGCTATCCATTTGTATCTCTATACTTTATTTCTTATTCAATAACCCAACCATTCTACCGTATACCGAGCTATACGCCGCGTGTATCTTCATACTTGTTAGCGTTGGAGTTTTGGATGATAAATACGACATCAGCTTTAAATTAAGGTTTGCAGTGCAAGCAGGTCTTTCTATCGTTATAATGATTGTTGGCGGTATTGAACTTAGTACTATAGGAGATGTATTTGGTAGCGGTGATGTCATTACACTAGGTTGGTTTGGTTACTTTGTAACCATGATTGCGGTCGTGGGAGCGATCAATGCATTCAATATGGTCGACGGAATTGATGGCCTGCTGGGCGGGTTATCTATCGTAACCTTTGGTGGGTTAGGAATAATGCTTAACCATGATGGTCAATCGAGTTTAGCCTACATTTGTTTAGTATTGGTCGTTGTGATTATTCCGTATATCCTGTTAAACCTTGGTGCCTTTGGCCGAAAAAGAAAGGTGTTTATGGGGGACGCTGGGAGTATGTTGATTGGTTTTACTGTTATCTGGCTATTGCTGCTATCTAGTCAAAATGGAAGCACTCCACCACTGCGTCCAGTTACCGCGTTATGGCTAATTGCAGTGCCGTTGATGGACATGGCTGCTATTATGATTCGTAGAATAAGAAGAGGAGACTCTCCTTTTAAGCCTGATCGTGAACATTTACATCACATTTTCCAACGTCTAGGTTTAAGCTCAACACAAACACTTATCGTTATTTGTAGTATTGCAACTCTCTACGCGGCAGTCGGAATTTCTGGTGAAATACTAAACATCCCAGAATATGTCATGTTCTACGCTTTTGTAATTTGCTTTACAATCTATCTTGCGCTTCTAAGTAATGTCTGGAAGATTCTATCCTATCTTAGAACGAAATGTGCCAAATGACAATTGCTCCTAATTCAAGTTACTGCTGTTTAGTATTTATCTAAAATAATATCGAAATACATATTATTGCCCAAGGGTTAATATGCATATAGTTACCTCTTGGACAATGATATATTCTAAAAAACTCATTTTAATCGAGTTAATTCATGCCTAGGCATGCAGCTAGGTTCCCTCCTGGTTTTTATCGTACAGCACCCTTTATAAACCAAAGTGATTAGCACTTAAACAAACCAAAGAACTGAAATTTTGAAACTAATAAGTCTCAATCCACATCCTCCCAAGAAAAGCAGATAGATGACAAGCGTGTTTTAGCTGGTTTTACTTTCGGAAAAGAATATAAAAAACCGTTAATTGGCTTCATTTTCAGCCTAGAATAAATTTTTCAGAATAGGTAACTCGAACTATTTGAAACATCTACATCGGTAAAGCAAACCAATTACAACCAAATATACAATAAGCGTTTGACCATGATACATAGGAATATCTGTTAATCCTGATACAATATATATAATCGGTATACTAATGAGTAAGTCCTTTCCTAATAAAGATAAATCTTTGAAAAAAAACACTGGGAACAACATGAAGCTCAGATATATCAAAACTCCTCCCCCTCCTTGTTGAACAAGTTTGTTTAATATTTCATTGTGTGGATGAGGAGCCGTAATTACATTTTTTGTCAACTCACCTTTATCGTATAACTTTTTCAATTCAGACTTATAGTCTTTAACCCCCAAGATAGGGCTACCATCAGCTATAGTTATAGCGGTGTTCCATAATTGTAGTCGAACACCAATAGAGGTACTTAGGTTACCTTGTTCGATTGCAGAGAATTCAGACATGGTTCTTTGATATCGTTCATATACAAAACCCTTACTAAACAATGCAATAACAGAAACAACAATAACCATTAATACAATATTTTTACTGAACTTTATTCTCTTTATATTCCTTATAGAGACTACCATTACAGCAAAAGCCAGAGCAAGCCACACACCACGACTCTCACTCAACAAAACACTTGAAGTTGCAAAAGCAAATCCACTAAAAAGGAGTAGTGCTTTATTTTTACTCTGCTCATATATAGCTAATATAAAAGCTGTTATAGCAAATGAGGCTCCGAGTGTTGCATAAGGTATAGGGTTAACTGGCAGTGACATTCGAGATTTACCCAAGTAAACTTGATAGTAAACTGAAACACCCAGTATACAAACAGAACCTAAAATCACTAAAGCCTGTAAGTGTAGAGTCTTTAACTTATCATAAGGCAAAAAAAGTATGATAAAAAATGCTCCAATCGCAGCGCGAGACTCTCGCCCACTAAAGTCCCCCTTATATATATAACTTACACCAATAAAAAACAAATATAGTACAATTAAATATAACCACCAATTATTACTAAAGTTAGATCGAATTATAGTAGCACGATAAACAAAAAAAGAAGCAACTGTAGCGACAAGTATAATTACTGAAAGAACTTTATCACCATTCTCAAAGATAAATAACCCACTAAAAACCCAAATAAATGGTAGATAAATAAATATATTTAAAGCCTGTTTCTTAATCATAACTAAACCTTGAAAGAAAAACCTAGGACTGTACCAATTTGATATTCGATACCAACTACCTTTTGTAGTTAAGGATAATATCGTTAATAAAACCACTCGGGCTACAATGTCTTTATCTCAGGAATATATTTGAGATTTTCTAACCAATCGTTACTGCTAACTAAAAAAAATACAGGGTGCGGATAATTTAATTTCACTTCCTACTCACTCCTAAAAATTGCTTTAATCATTATTTCCATCTTAAAATGGCTAGTGTGGATGATGTATCGAAGAGAAAACAGGCAACTCATCTTACTATTTAATACAAACCTCTCATCAAACTTATCGTAAGCGATACATAAGACGAAAGGCTTTATTTAGCTATATATTACTTCCAAGTAGTCGGTCGACTAAATGTAGGTACTTTCATATTGCTGTGAGACTTTATCCCAAGTATAACGCTTAAGCGCTATCGCCTTCATTGCTTCACCATTCCCCTCTAATCCACCCAACCCGTTAGTGTTCAAAATAAGGTTAAGTAGACTATCACTATTACTGAAATACAATGCACTATCTTCAGTGCTGTAACGATTAAAGCTACAGTCGAATGCGAAAACAGGCACACCAAAATGCATCATCTCAACTAACGAGGGGTTAGTGCCACCTGCCGAATGACCATGAAGATACAAAGAACAACCTTGACGAAGCTTATATAGTTCATCAATATCATAAATAGGATCCAGTAGTTCAACATTAGTAAATTTGGCGTACTCAAGTCTAATTTTACGTCCGTATTCGCTTGCATCCCAATTGCCAACAAATTTTATTGGTAATGAAGTTCTTGAATAGGCCTCAAGAATCATCTCAACGTTATTTTCTGGTTCTATACGACACAACCCTAAAGCATAACTTTGAGAGTTAATAGATTGAGTTGGGGTTTCT
This sequence comes from Vibrio sp. 10N.247.311.13, assembly GCF_041467595.1. Lineage (NCBI taxonomy): Bacteria > Pseudomonadati > Pseudomonadota > Gammaproteobacteria > Vibrionales > Vibrionaceae > Vibrio > Vibrio sp. 10N.247.311.13. The sequence goes on from NZ_JBFSUX010000008.1 coordinate 83,515, forward strand.
GGTTTTGCGTGATCACCACCGTAAGCTATTGTTTCCGAATTTAACCCATATTCTTTATAGACGTAATCCGTAATAGCCTGGTTATCAGTAACAACAACATCAGAATACCTGACAGCCATTGATTCAGAGAACTTTAAGAAACGTTTCACGAGCCCTCCCCACTTCTCCCGCTTCCACTCTAAACCATCAATATTTGTCACTATTTTCGCTTTGGAGAATAGCTTAAAAATAGGAAGGAAAATACAACCAGAAACGCCCAAAATAAGAACCACATCAGGTTTTATTTTCCAAGATTTGATCAGCGATAGTATATCATAGAAGATGCTTTGAGCGCCGTTAGCCCTTAGTGGTAAATAATGCAACTGGGCTTGGTTATACTCTTGCATATGTGTCTGATAGCTTTTTGACGAACAAAAAACAATGTACTGAGTTCCACTGTCTTTATTTAAAGTCAAGTTCTCAACAAGCGACTCAAAGCCACCATAACACGCTGGGATTCCAACAGTGCCAACAACTATTACTCGCTTCATTTTAGTTTAGTAACCTCACTCAATAAGAGTCCATTCATATCCTTATTAGAAAGTAATGGTGTGCTATTAGACGGTATTAAAGGCCACGATATATTAACTAGCTGATCGTCCCATGCTAATGATTGCTCAGCGCTAGGGTTATAATAGTCCGTACATTTATAAACAAACTCCGCCTCATCACTCGTCACATAGAACCCATGAGCAAACCCTTCTGGCACCCACAATTGACGTTTGTTTTCAGCTGATAAATATTCACCGACCCATTGACCAAACGTTGGTGAGTCTTTGCGAATATCAACTGCAACATCAAACACTTCACCTGAAACAACGCGTACTAACTTCCCTTGAGTATTCTCTGTTTGGTAATGCAGGCCTCGTAAGATACCTTTCTTCGATTTAGAGTGATTATCTTGTACAAATTGAGTCGGCTTTCCCGTTACTAGTTTTTCAAATTTCTTTTGATTCCAGGTTTCCATAAAGAAACCACGCTCATCACCAAACACACTTGGTTCTATGATTTTCACATCAGGAATACGAGTATCGATTACTTTCATTTTGTTATTCCGTATACGCTTGAATATTGTTTAACGCAGCCTTCCAGTCACTCGCTTTAACCGAGAAACCTAGCGTTATTTTTTCGGTACCTAATCGAGAATTGCTTGGGCGCTTAGCTGGTGTTGGGTATTGGTCAGTGGTAATACTCGTTAAACTTGGTTTATTTGCAAGAACTCCTTGCCCAACGGCAATACCAAAAATGGCATCAGCAAAGTCAAACCAACTCACATGAGGCAAACCCGAGTAATGGTAAACACCGTAATCCACTGCGTCCCCCTGAGTAATGTACTTCGCGATTTGAATCAATGTACCCGCTATATCGCCCGCATATGTCGGTCCGCCAAACTGATCACCCACAATACTTAATGCGTCTCTATTTTCTCCTAAACGCAGCATTGTTTTCACGAAATTATTGCCGTTCTCACCAAATACCCATGCAGTACGAAGGATAATATGTTTATCACACGCCTCGGCAACGGCGATTTCACCGGCGAGCTTACTTTTACCGTAAACCCCTTGCGGGTTTGTAGCATCCGTTTCCACATACTCGCCAACTTTATCGCCTTCAAAGACATAATCGGTCGAGATATGCAGCATTGCAGCACCAACACTCTGAGCGGCTTGCGCTAAGTATTTAGGACCATCACGGTTTATTGCATAAGAAAGGTCGACTTCCTCTTCAGCCTTGTCAACAGCAGTATGAGCTGCGGCATTGATAATGATGGTTGGTTGAAATTCGGTAACAGCAGAATAGACTGCCTCTTGATTAGTAATATCAAGATGCTCTCTATCGAGCGCTAACACTTCAGCATTCTCATGGTTCGCTAACTGCTCAGTTAGACTCGAACCAACTTGGCCATGGCAACCTGTAATTAAAATACGCATTAGCTGACGGTCCTTTTTTGAGCTTCATTCACTAAGCGGGTCAGGTACTGCCCATATTCGTTTTTCATCATCGGTTTCGCTAAATTCAGAACTTGCTCATCACTCAGCCAACCATTGCGCCACGCAATTTCTTCTAAACAAGCCACTTTCAAACCTTGAACATTTTCAATCGTTTGAACGAAAGAAGACGCTTCGTGCAAGCTCTCATGCGTACCAGTATCTAACCACGCAAAGCCACGACCAAGTAGTTCCACGTTTAATGATCCGTCATTTAAATACATTTCATTGAGTGTCGTAATTTCTAACTCGCCACGGTGTGATGGCTTAACCTGCTTGGCCATTTCCACCACACGATTATCGTAGAAATACAAACCTGTTACGGCATAGTTGGACTTTGGTGTTTCCGGCTTTTCTTCAATTGAAACAGCCTTCATCTCTTCATCAAATTCGACCACACCGAAACGCTCAGGATCTTTCACTTGGTAACCAAACACGGTTGCACCCGATTCTCTTGAAGCGGCACTTTGTAGCATTTTAGAAAAAGATTGACCATAGAAGATGTTATCGCCAAGTACTAAACAAACGCTGTCATCACCAATGAACTCTTCACCAATAATAAACGCTTGTGCTAAGCCATCTGGGCTTGGTTGAATAGCGTACTCAAGGTTGATACCAAAATCAGAGCCATCACCCAACAGGCGCTTAAAACCGGCATTATCTTCTGGTGTCGTGATTATTAAAATATCTTTAATACCAGCGAGCATTAATGTCGAAATCGGGTAAAACACCATTGGCTTGTCATAAATTGGCAAGAGTTGTTTCGACACACCACGTGTGAGTGGGTATAGACGAGTACCAGAGCCACCAGCTAATACGATACCTTTCATTACTTCATATCTCCTGTTACTACACCTAGGCGCTCACGTTGGTAACTACCATCTTGCACATTTTGACACCACTTAGCGTTATCTAGGTACCATTGTACTGTTTTGCGAAGACCCGTTTCGAACGTCTCTTCTGGCGTCCAACCTAATTCACGTTGCATTTTAGATGAGTCAATAGCATAGCGACGGTCATGACCTGGGCGATCTTGAACGTACGTGATCTGCTCTGCATACGCTGACTCTTTCGGTACTAGCGTATCTAGGATGTTGCAAATCGTATTCACGACCTCAAGGTTTTTCTTCTCGTTGTGACCACCGATGTTGTAAGTCTCGCCTACTTTACCTTCAGTCACTACTTTGTATAGTGCACGAGCATGGTCTTCCACAAACAGCCAATCACGAATTTGATCGCCTTTTCCGTAGATAGGAAGATCTTTTCCTTCCAGAGCATTTAAAATGACAAGTGGGATCAGTTTTTCAGGAAAGTGATATGGGCCGTAGTTATTTGAGCAGTTAGTAACGATAGTTGGCAGGCCGTAAGTACGTAACCATGCACGAACTAAATGATCACTTGATGCTTTTGAAGCAGAGTAGGGGCTAGATGGTTCATAAGGTGTCGTCTCTAAGAACATCGGCAGGTCTGTACCTTCTGGAACATCATCAGGATGTGGAAGGTCACCATACACTTCATCCGTCGAGATATGATGAAAACGGAACTCTGTTTTTGCTTTGTCTGACAGCGTATTCCAGTACTCTCGAGTAGCTTCCAGTAAGGTGTATGTGCCAACGACATTCGTTTCAATAAACGCAGCAGGGCCAGTGATAGAGCGATCAACATGCGATTCAGCTGCAAGGTGCATTACCGCATCAGGTTTATATTGCTCAAAAACACGGGCAAGCTCTGAACGATTACAGATGTCCACTTTCTCGAATCCATAACGTTCGTTCGAATCGACTTCAACAAGAGACTCTAAGTTACCAGCGTAGGTTAGGCAATCAACATTAACAACTTCATCGTGAGTGTTCTCTATTATATGTCTAATAACAGCACTTCCTATAAATCCAGCACCGCCTGTTACTAATATTTTCATTAATCAATTACTCACAGTCAAAATAGCAACCCAATGTTTGCTTTACAATATGTTTAGAATGATACTTTCTATCAAAAATAAGCTTCGAACGCCCTTTATTTCTATCAATCAAAGCGCTGTCTATATTAATAATAGCTGAGGCTAATGAAATAGACGATTTAGGCTTAATAAGATCGCCATTCCAACGGTCAACAACAGTTTCATTACAACCAGGAGCATCTGTAGTCACGATATATTTGTCGTAATATAGAGCCTCGATTATCGCGCGGGGAGTCCCTTCTCTATAAGAAGGGAGTACCACTACATCACTCAATTGGATATATTGAAAGATATTAGGTTTGTGTTCAAAAAAAATCGCATTTCTTAATTTCGTGTTGGAAATTTTTGTTTTTGTCATACCTGATGCTTCATCTAATGATGGAGAACCTATATGTAGAAAAACGAAATCATCTCTTACCAGATTGATGCGCTCAATGGCCTCTATATACTCGTTGATACCTTTTTCAAACAATGCTCTGCTAGGATATAAAACGAGTAACTCATGTCCCAAAAATCCATGCTGCTTTAAAAATTCCACCTTATTTATAGGTTTAACCTTATTGCTTGGAATCATGCTTGGATCAAATCCTGAACCATTAGTTACTAAAACCTTATCTGACTTCAGTAGTCCCTTAGATAGAAAGTAGTTTGCATCATCATGGTTCTGAAAGAATATATTATTAGATCTCCTACCCAAAATACGATAAATCCAATTAACTAATAATCGGCCAAACCAATAGCTAACTTTATCATAGGAATAGAGGAGTCCCATCCCCGTTACTGATAGGTATAATCTATTTTTATTATTAGAGAGTATACTAGCAAGCCCACCAACAACATTAGCTTTATGTGTAAAACAATGAATAATATCTGGTTTAACTTCTAATATTTTATTTAATATAAAAACAAACAATTTTATAATTGATACTAACCCAATAGACCTTCCAGAAAAGTCTGCAGTATGCGTTACAACACCCATACGTTTCAAGTCACCAATAAAGCTTCCTTCCGGACTAGATGCAGTAGAAATACTATGCACTTCATGTCCTTGCTCAATTAAGGCCTTGATAATTGGATAACGAAATTTGTATAAAGCGCCATCAGAGTTGCAGATTAATAGACATTTAGCCATTAAAATCACCTTCAATAAAATCTAAGTATTTATCGCATTGTGACTCAAGGGTATACCCTTCCCTTACCACACGATTACCTTCAAGTCCTATTTTCAATCTGAGTTTTTCATCATTGATAAGTTTAAAAAGCATTTCATACCATTCATCATCATCGTGAGCGTATAACCCCGACTCACCATTCTTAACTAAAACACTATTCTCGCCCACAGGACTGCAAACCACGGGTTTAGACATTGCCATATATTGAATCAATTTAAAAGCACACTTACCTTTTTCAAATCGAGAATCATTCAAAGGCATAATACCTATATCAATATAACTTAGTTCCAATATTTCATGCTCTTCCGACCATTGAATTACTTTATTTCTGAAACGCAAATTTTCACAAAACTCTTTATCTGCACCAATCAAGTGAACTTCGACGTCTAAATTCTCCTGCAAGCGACTAATCGCGCTCTCCACACTTAGCAGATATTGGGATGAAGTTGGGGAACCAATCCAACCAATAACAATTTTATTGTCACTTCTGGAGCGTTTACATTTTTCCTTATTATACCTTTGGTAGTCAATCACAGTTGGTATTTTTACCACTCTTCGAGCTCCCACTGACTTAGCAAATCTTAGTATATATTCACTTCCAGCATTAACTCCGCTTGCCCATTGGATAATTCGACGATGCTTGTTATACAGAAAAGAAAAGAAGTAACTCTCTTTAAACTTATCATAATTATGCCAAACAGCATCGTCATAATCTAAAATATAATTACGCCCAGTCACTTTGAACATCCATTCAAAGATCGGAGGAAAGTACGGAACCACCTCTTTTTCAATTATTAAAATAGATTTATTGTCCAATAACAAATATAAAGAAACCGCCAGTCTTTTTAATATTGCCCATATTGCGAGAAAGTAATACAGCTTATTACCTGAATATTTAAGAATCAAATAATCATCACAAAAAAGGGGGGCGTGAACAACCTTATATCCTTTCCCAATAAGAAAAGGAAAATATTGTAGACTGCGATATCTACTGCTAGCACCTAAACTTTGATGCTTAGTTAGATAAAATATCTTTTTCATTGTTAATTTTCTCTCGAATATGATAGAAACAATACATGATAGAAACAAGTTCCATAATAACACTTGCAATTAAGATCGAGTATTCATTAAAAATCCCGGCCAATGTTATTATTAAAATGAAATTAACACATAATGATATAATGCTAATTTTAAAAACATGGGAAACAAGGTTAAACTTAAATAGCAAGAAAGACTGAATTGAAGTGAACATTGAAAGTGTAGCTGATATAAAAAAGAACATAAAGAATATTGGCTTCATATCATACAAATAATAAGCAAGCATGCAAACAAATACAACAGATAAATAAACAAATCGAGAACTATAAAACAAATATTCTTTCATCACACGAAAGAATGATACAGCATCATTGATTGATGATTTAGCTATCTTATCAACATAGTAACTGCTTGAAATATACGTTGTGACAAAAATAAAAATAGAAACCATCAACATATAGTTACCTATTATCACTATATCTTTCTCTAAGAGTAGTATTGGCATCAATAGTGCGTAAACTCTTCCTCCCAATATTGATAGACAATTTTGCATGTAGAAATATTTACCGTCGAGTATATTTAGATCACACGAAAAACCATGTGAAGCATTGTCTTTACGGGAGACATTAACTCGCCAAATTGAATAATAAACAACGCATTCAATAAGCCTATATGCAAGAACTAAATATAGAACCCAACTATAATAAGGAAAAAATATTAGTATCGGAAAAATAGAAAACAAAAAAACAGGGAAAGAAAGTATATAACTATACTCTTTATTAACAAAGTAAAATGAACTATATGAAACATTAATCGAAGAAAGCAAACAAATAAATTGCATCGATAATATTATATTTACTTCCATATCAAAGAAAAAATATAATATAGCTGAAATGAGCGTAGAAAAAGGAATGGCCACCAAAATTTTATAGTATAAAATTTTGGTTACCCCCCCAGTAAAGCTATCACTTTTAGAAGATAGCTTCGATAACATGTACTTTAGTGGGAATATATCGACTAGAGTCAAAAATATTACACAAATAGGAATTAAAATAACAACCTTTGAGTAATTATATTCATCCATCACAATACTAGAGATAAACATCAAGCCTATGTATAGGCCTGAGTTAGCAGCTCGAAAAGAGAATCTTCCTACGCTATTCCATATTGATTTGTTTAACATAGAGCAAAGCAACCCTCTTAAATAATGCGCATACTAACAGCAAAAAAGATAAGTAAAGGATAGTGTCATTAAACTTATAAGCAACTAATGACAAAACACAAACAGGTAAAAATGATGCATACAAAAAGGTTATTGTGAAGTTTCTCTTTATTTTAGAAAAATAGTCTACAGCTGACAATACAAAACCTAAAACAATAGATGATAGAAAAGCACCCCATAGAGATAACTCATTTATAATAGCAAGATGCATAGTATAGACATTTGTAACAACCCCTCCTACCTCGATAAAATCTAGCACAGAGGAATTAACTGAAATATATTCAAAGCCTAAGACCTTATTAACAATTAAATAAAACTTATTCAGTATTGTAGGTAGATAAGGTTCAAATATTACATTGTTGTATGTAAATAATTTTCCGTCTAAAGCATAAAGTGCGCCTATTGCATAGTCGTAGGGATAAAGAAGAACATTTGTAGTCAAACTAGATAGATCATTCAGACTATTCAAACTTCCCACATCATTGTCTATAGCTTTCCCGGTAAAAACAGAAAATAAGATAATGAACAAGTAAAATAATACAACTGCGATAATACTAAAATAAATCAATCTTATATCATTAGTGTTTGTCCGTCGATACTTCACACCGAACATCATTATTATACATGTGATGAAGTTAATTTTAGCCCCAGTAAAAAGCAGGCTAAGCAATACCAAAGCAATTCCAATGTATTCGACCTTATACAATTTGGTAAAACATGACTTATAGACAGCAAGGCAACAACTTAAATAACCAAATATATAATAATAAATCAGAACTCCCGTATCGTTATTAATTTTATTAATATTTGATCTTGCTTGACCACTAAACAGAAAGTTTAAAAGACCAATTTCTTTTTCAATAGTTACTATAAAAACTAAAAAAAGAGAAAACCATATTAGCCAGGATAACTTTGTTAGTGATGCTATATTTTTTAAATTTTCAAAATCATTGTTCTCATGATAATCTAGACTAGAGTTACCTTCAAAAGATAAGTAAGAAATAACATACGATAAATTAAAAGCTAACAAATAACATAGCAAATATAGCCGAATCTCAACACTAAGCTCTCCAAAGGAAGATAGATCGAGTTGAGCTAGAAAAATTGCAAACAGCCAAGTCATATTGAAAACAAGATAAAGACTAAGCCCCCCATTATCTAACCTAGCTTTTAAAGCAATGACCGTAAAAATCATTAAGAACAAAAATATTATAAACATAAAATAATCATTTCAACCTAAATAATCAGAGTAACATCATTAAAAACTATATGGTCGCTAAGCTTTTATAATATTTAATTTCAATATAGAAATGAACATATCTCTATCAAAGATCACATAAACCACTTAATCAGAATTCCGACAAGCTATCTTAAACTAATATAAATTATAGAGGTTCATAACTCTGATTGACTCCAATATCAAACTACTCCAGCTAAAAAACTCTATTCGAGAAAGTGAAGAGTTACACAGAGTCTTGCTAGCAAGATAATATCCATTAATAAATAACCTAACCTTATTATGGGTTAAAATATCACCTGCTACTCTAGAAAATATCGACAACTCTTCAAGTGAAAATTTCAATTAGCTTTTCTATGAAAAATATTCACTTATTCTTTATACTGGTAGCTTATACTTCAAAGAAAATATCCATCGCACTATTTAGAATCATATTTCTTCACATACCAGGATACGGCATGCTTAATGGCTTTGTCTATTCTATGGGTTGGCTCATAACCTAATTTCAATTTAGCTTTTTGTATACTAGCTTGGGAGTGTCTAACATCACCCACACGGAAGTCTCTATAGGATGGTAATGTAGACAAATTGAAGTTCAATTCATTTAGTGAATTCTGTATCGAGCTATAAAGCTCATTTAAACTAGTCCTATCGCCAAGAGCAACATTGTATACTTCATCTTTAGCTTCATCAGGAGCTAAAGCAGCTAGAATGTTCATCTGTATTGTATTATCAATAAAGCAAAAATCTCTACTCGTTTCACCATCACCATTAATAAACACTTCTTCTTTCTTAATCATTGATGCTGTCCACTTTGGTATAACAGCCGCATAAGCACCATTGGGATCCTGTCTAGGCCCAAACACATTGAAATAACGTAGGCCAATAGTTTTAAAGCCGTAAGTACGTGCATAGACTCCAGCATAAAGCTCATTTACATATTTAGTAACAGCGTAAGGCGATAGTGGACTGCCAATATTTTCTTCTACTTTTGGTAACGCTGGATGGTCACCATAGGTTGAGCTGCTCGCAGCGTAGGTAAAACTACTCACTTGAGCTTCTTTTGCTGCCGTCAACATATTTACGAAACCAGTAATGTTTGCAGCATTGGTTGTGACAGGATCTGCAATTGACCTTGGCACACTGCCCAGAGCTGCTTGATGGAGCACATAGTCGACCGCAACTTCACCTAGACCAATAGCTTTCTCACAATCGGCGTAATTTCGAATATCACCTTCAATAAAAGAAAAACGCTTCCATTGCTCCTCAGTTACAAGCGAACGCACTTCATCCAAATTGTGCTGATGCCCTGTAGCAAAGTTATCTAGTCCAACCACTTTTTGATTTAATTTCAAGAGCGTCTCGAGTAGGTTGGAACCGATAAAACCTGCTACTCCTGTAATTAACCACTTTTGGGGAGATTCCGTTAATTGCTTTTTTATTTGATCATATTGAGTCATATCGGCCACTTGTTTAAGCTTAATGATTAAGGGGAAATAAAAGTACTATTTTGAGATAACGTGCTAATTTTCGCAGCACGTTATTTTAGGTTTGAGAGCATTAGCATTAGAGACGCATGTCTACATCGCTTTTTTCTAAGACATATTTTAAGTCATACAAGACATGTGTTTCTTTACCGAACTCTCTAATTTTTTCTGCACCTAACTGCTTGAATTCATCATGTGATACCGCTAAAACAATACCATCATAATGATTCAACTGTGCTTCTTTGATGACCGATAAACCATACTCGTGCTGTGCTTCCTCGTTTGAACACCAAGGGTCAAGAACATCAACGTTAATGTTGTATTCTTTAAGTTCAGAAACAATATCGATCACTTTAGTATTCCTAAGATCTGGGCAGTTTTCTTTAAACGTTAAGCCCATAACAAGTACATTAGCGCCTTCAACATGAATACGCTTTTTAAGCATACTTTTAACCAACGTAGAAACTACATACCCCCCCATACCATCATTCAAACGACGACCGGCTAGAATCATCTCCGGGTGATACCCTACTGTTTGAGCTTTATGTGTTAAGTAGTATGGGTCCACACCAATACAGTGACCGCCAACAAGACCAGGACGAAATGGTAAGAAGTTCCATTTAGTACCTGCCGCTTCTAATACTTCAAGAGTATCAATATTCAACTTATTAAATATAATTGAAAGCTCATTGATTAATGCAATATTCACATCTCGCTGAGTATTTTCAATGACTTTTGCCGCTTCTGCTACCTTAATGCTTGATGCTTTGTGTGTACCTGCGGTTATTATCGTTTTATACAATTGGTCTACAAATTCAGCCACTTCATCAGTAGAACCACTAGTCACTTTCAAAATATTAGTTACACGGTGCTCTTTATCGCCAGGGTTTATACGCTCAGGTGAGTATCCAGCAAAAAAATCTTTATTAAATGTTAAACTCGCTACATTCTCAACAACAGGAATACATACCTCTTCAGTCGCGCCAGGGTAAACTGTTGACTCATAGATGATAACATCACCTTTAGAAATAACAGAACCTAGTGCTTCCGACGCTTTAATCAACGGTGTCAAGTCCGGTTGTTTATACTCATCAATAGGGGTAGGAACGGTAACAATATAAACGTTACACTCTTTTAGCTCTTCAAGCGAAGCTGTATAAGTAAGATGAATAGCTTCTGCTAACTCATCACTCCCACATTCTAAGGTACTATCAATACCTTTAGCTAATTCATCAATACGACTTTGGTTAATATCAAAACCGATGGTTGCTTGCTTTTTACCGAATTCAACGGCTAGAGGTAGCCCAACATAACCTAATCCAATAATACCAATGTTCGCTTTCTCTAACGAAAAGTTCATATAATTTCACCTGATAGATATAAAAAATTTATCCACCTCAGTCATTCCTTCCCTACTAACTCTGCGAACTCACTTGTTAACACCTTGTTGCATAGACTTACATTTGGGAACGCTACCGCCCTTAGGTTTAGCTCCCAAAGGCGGTCAGTAGATAAAGGCTTACCGAGGTAAGCACAGTCATTTTAAATAGGCAGGATTGTAGCAAATAGCATGTGCATACTCTACGTTTATATTGATATCCCTTACTAAACGTCGCCATTGCAGATGACCTAAAAGAACATTTTATATCTTAAAAAATACGAGATTCGAAACAAAAAAAACAGCATAACGAGACACAAGCAGACACCCAGAATATCAACGACTAACATTAGCAGGTTCACCTCAATAGTATTTGCCCAACAACATGCTCCCTCTGTATTCTCCCATCCTTTATCGCTATACTCCTGATCTATAGTTTTTCGCCCAATAACGAATAAGAGTTCAAGATATGCAAGAGTTAGTTCCATTTGTTCAAGAGAATATGATTTTAGCCATCGTATGGATCGGCTTGGTTGTTGCCATCATTGCGAACGTTATCAAAACATCAAACGCAGCCTACAAAGAGATCACGGCAGCGCAAACTACACAACTGATCAACCGTGAAAACGGCGTTGTGGTTGATATTCGTACTAAAGATGAGTTCAAAAAGGGCCATATTACGGACGCAGTTCACATTTTGCCGTCAGACATCAAAGCAAATAGCTTTGGTAGCCTTGAAAGCCACAAAGCAGACCCAATCATCGTAGTATGCAAGACAGGTCAAACCGCTCAAGAAAGCGCGAACTTGCTGGTTAAAGCAGGTTTCGAAAACGTAAGCGTACTGAAAAGCGGCTTAGTGGCTTGGAGCGAAGCTAACTTACCTTTGGTTAAAGGTAAGAAGTAGTTAAAGGTGAAAAACTTTTAAAGACAAGCAGTAAGCTGACCCGATTACACGAATATAACTTTAAGGTTTTGTTCGGCAGATATAACGAACAAAACCTAATTTAAATTTTTAAGGACAAGAAAATGGCTGAAGCAGCACAACAAGACGCACAACAAAACTTCGCAATCCAACGCATCTTCCTAAAAGATGTATCTTTCGAAGCGCCAAACTCTCCAGACATGTTTCAAAAAGAGTGGAACCCAGATGTAAAACTGGACCTAGACACTCAAAGCCGTGAACTTGGCGAAGGCGTTTACGAAGTAATCCTACGTCTAACTGTTACAGTTAAGAACGCAGAAGACACTGCATTCCTTTGTGAAGTTCAACAAGGCGGTATCTTCTCTGCAAGCGAAATGGAAGCTGGTCAACTGGCTCATTGCCTTGGTGCATTCTGCCCGAACATCCTGTTCCCATACGCTCGTGAAACGATTTCTAGCCTAGTGGTTAAAGGTACGTTCCCACAACTGAACCTAGCACCTGTAAACTTCGATGCTTTGTTCATGAACTACCTACAGAACCAAGCTCAGCAAGCTGAAGGCGAACAGGCTTAAGTCTCAAAGTAGAACTTAACTCTAACGTTTCAAGCGCTAGTTAGCTTTTAAATGCACATCGTAACTTCTGCGATGTGCATTTTTTCTTTACACTGTACTAAGATTGAAAGCTCTTATTATTTTAGTAGATAGCTTTTCCAGAATTCTTCGATTTCCCTCAATATTTTTAGGTGGAAGCATGACAGACACAACTCACCCGACCAACACGACAGACGCTTACGGTAAAGACAGCGCTTACGGAACAGAAATCGCCATGACTGTCATTGGTGCAGGTTCTTACGGAACCTCTTTAGCTATCTCTCTAGCGCGTAACGGTGCCAATGTTGTTCTTTGGGGACATGACCCTGTTCATATGGCTCGCCTTGAATCTGAGCGTGCGAACAATGAGTTTCTACCCAATATCGCTTTCCCAGACAGCTTAATTATTGAGTCAGATATAGAAAAAGCCGTGACTTCAAGCCGAGATCTTTTGGTTGTCGTTCCAAGCCACGTGTTTGGTATCGTTTTAAATAGCCTTAAGCCTCACTTAACAGAGAACTCTCGCATCTGTTGGGCGACCAAAGGCCTAGAGCCAGAAACAGGCCGCCTACTTAAAGATGTCGCGCACGATGTGCTTGGTGATGGCTACTCGCTTGCGGTTCTATCAGGGCCTACTTTCGCTAAAGAGTTAGCGATGGGCATGCCAACGGCTATCTCTGTCGCTTCACCTGATGAAGTATTCTTAGAAGAGCTGCAAGAGAAGATCCACTGCGGTAAAACATTCCGCGTATACGCAAACTCTGATTTCATCGGTATGCAACTTGGCGGCGCGGTGAAAAATGTTATCGCAATTGGCGCAGGCATGTCGGATGGCATTGGTTTTGGTGCCAATGCTCGTACTGCACTGATCACGCGTGGCTTAGCTGAAATGAGTCGCTTAGGTGCTGCACTGGGTGCACAACCCGAAACCTTTATGGGTATGGCAGGGCTGGGCGATCTAGTACTAACCTGTACTGATAACCAATCACGTAACCGTCGTTTTGGATTGGCTTTAGGTTCAGGTAAAGACGTCGATACTGCACAAGAAGAGATCGGCCAAGTGGTCGAAGGCTATCGCAACACTAAAGAAGTTTGGTTACTATCCGAACGTATGGGCGTTGAGATGCCAATTGTTGAACAAATCTATCAAGTGCTGTATCAAGGGAAAGATGCCCACTTAGCGGCACAAGATCTGCTTGCTCGAGACAAGAAGTCAGAGCGATAACATCGCTTATTAAGTCGTGGAATGAAATAGATAAAATGGATGGAAAAATGAAACACTGTGAACAGCAAAAGGTTTGGCAATGCATTGTGAAGGAAGCTCGACAGCAGTCAGAGCAAGAACCTATGCTTGCGAGTTTTTACCATGCCACCATTATCAACCACGAAAGCCTAGGGGCTGCACTCAGTTACATTCTTGCTAACAAGTTAAAGACTGCTTCGATGCCAGCAATGGCAGTACGTGAAGTGGTTGAACAAGCATTTAAGCAGGACCAATCGATTATTGATGCGGCCGCTTGTGATATTTGCGCGACGGTAAACCGAGATCCTGCGGTTGAGATGTACTCGATGCCTCTGCTTTATCTAAAAGGCTACCACGCTCTTCAAGGTTACCGAGTGGCTAACTGGTTGTGGAAGCAAGGTCGTATTGCGCTTGCCACTTACCTACAGAACCAAATTTCAGTTGCTTGCCAAGTGGATATTCACCCGGCGGCTCGTATCGGTAAAGCTATCATGCTTGATCACGCGACAGGCATTGTGATTGGTGAAACAGCCGTCGTTGAAAATGATGTCTCTATCCTTCAAGACGTGACTTTAGGGGGTACGGGTAAAGAAGGTGGCGATCGTCACCCTAAGATCCGAGAAGGCGTGATGATTGGTGCAGGTGCTAAAATCCTCGGCAACATTGAAGTGGGTGAAGGCGCTAAGATTGGTTCTTGCTCTGTGGTTCTACAAGCCGTACCGCCTCATACGACTGTCGCTGGTGTTCCTGCAAAAATTGTTGGAAAACCGAAAACTGACAAGCCGTCTTTAGATATGGACCAAGGATTCAATGGTCGCTCTCAGAACTTCATCCATGGTGATGGGATTTAAGAGCAGGTTCGGGATTCAACGAATAGCCGAGATGCGAAAAGACTCGCAGCAGATGCTGATTATTAATAAGAGCAAAATGACGATAATGATGAAACCCGTTCAATCAATGAGCACTGTTCTTTTGATATCTGCCAGCCTTGGTGTTGCTCTTTTGTCTTCATCATCATTTGCTGCATCTCAAGGTGAACTGAAAGGCGTATCAAGCGAAATCTCTCGTCAACAGAAAGCGCTCTCTTCCCAGCAAAAGAAACTCGATAGCCTACAGGCAAACCTCAAGAAGCAGGAGCTGTCCATCGCTTCACTTGAAAAAGCGATTCTAGACAGTAAAAAGCAGCTCAATACTGCTAATGCTAATATTGCTAATTTAGACACAAAGATTAAAGCGCTCACTGCACAGAAAAAAGTCCAGACAGACAAGTTAGAGCAGCTCATTCAGACTTACTACATGACGAGTCGAGCTAAGGCTTCTTCTCACATTCTCAACACCGGTGTAGAAGAAGATCGCATCAGTCACTATTACCAGCACCTTGCCAAAGCTCGCTCCGCAACCATTAAAACGATTGAACAGACGCAACTTGAATTAGAAGAAAGCCACAAACAGCGTCAACTTGAGCAAGAACAGATAGCAACACTGCTAAAACAGCAAACCACCAAGCGCGATACGTTAGCCAAAACTCAAACGCAGCGTAAGAAAACGGTTGGCAGCATCAAGAAAAACATCTCGGGTGACAAGAATTACCTAGCAGAGCTTCAGCGAAATGAAACACGCCTCAAAGCTGAAATAGCGAAAGCAGAAAAAGCGGCTCGAGAACGACGTAATGCAGTCCCGATGGATGGCCTAGCAAAACGTAAAGGTAAGCTGCCTTGGCCGATCAAAGATAAAGTTCTACATAACTACGGTTCACGTCAAACGGGGCAAATTAACTGGAAAGGCATGGTGATAAACGCCAAGTACGGTCAGCAGGTAAAATCGGTTTACTCTGGCACGGTGGTATTTTCCGAGTATCTGCGAGGCTATGGTTTAGTGGTTCTTCTCGACCATGGTAAAGGTGATATGACGCTCTATGGCTTTAACCAAGCACTACTGAAGAAAGAAGGTGACAAGGTTAAAGCGGGTGAAGCCATCGCGCTTGCAGGTGACACTGGCGGCCAAACACGCCCATCATTGTACTTTGAAATTCGTAGAAACAGCCAAGCTCAGAATCCAAAGAGCTGGTTGGTTCGATAAAGAGCAGATACGGGATGCGAGTATCTTTCTTCGAATCCCGTATACCGCTTACTCGTCTCTTTCTATTTAGAGTTCAACGCCCTTACACCATCTTCCAATAATGTCAGCTGCTCAAAACCTTGAGCTGTCGCAATCGGTTTAACCGTCGCGATCATCTGCAGCATTCCTTGATGAACCACTTGCTCGGTAATTTGAGCTTTTGGAGACATCGCAGATTGATACGCCAACCAACCTGATGCAATCAAGTGAAGAGACGTCACCATCGATTTCATTTCCGTATCCGTTGCTTTGAGCAGGTTCAACTCAACGAAGGCTCGCATGATATCGACAAGATTCGTTTGCAGCTTTTCTTGTACGGCCATGTAATCAAGGTGGAGTTTTTCATCACGTGACAATATTTCAGGTAAGTTCGCATAGAAGAATCGGTACTTCCACATCAACGTGAAGATAGAATCTAAGTAAGTCTTTAGTAACGTCAGGCTTTCTTGTTGGCCTTGAATCGGTGTGAACCTTTCAAGTAACTCTGTCGAATAGAGAGTAAAGATGTCACGGACAATTTCTTGCTTGTTGCGGAAATGGTAGTAGAGGTTACCAGGGCTAATCTCGATATGCTCAGCAATATGATTGGTCGTAATACTACGCTCACCGTGCTCATTAAAAAGCTCTAGAGCAGCGTAAACAATCTTGTCACGTGTTTTCATTAGTTATTAGTATCCCTATCCGTTTAGGGGTTCAGTATATCGCCACTAAACGGATAGATCGAGCTGTTAACATCTGGTCTAATTAGCATTAGCTAAAATAGAGCCGAATCAATCACTGCCAAACAGATCTCGTGTGTACACCTTATCTGCAACGTCTGCGATTTCTTCTACCATTCTGTTAGATACAATCACATCCGATACAGCTTTGAACTCTTCTAGGTCAGAATAAACCTTCGAGTTAAAGAAATGCTCTTCTTCCAATACCGGTTCATACACGACGACTTCGATGCCTTTGGCTTTTAAACGCTTCATGATCCCTTGGATGGAAGAAGCACGGAAATTGTCAGAGCCCGCCTTCATGATCAAACGATAAATACCGACAATTTTAGGCGAGCGCTTAATAATTGAATCCGCAATGAAGTCTTTTCGGGTACGGTTTGCATCAACAATCGCACCCACAATGTTGTTTGGTACATCTTGATAGTTTGCTAATAGTTGCTTGGTGTCTTTTGGTAAGCAGTAACCACCGTAACCAAATGAAGGGTTGTTGTAATGATTGCCGATACGAGGGTCTAAGCCAACACCTTCTATGATCTGACGAGAATCCAAGCCATGCGCTTCCGCGTAAGAATCAAGCTCATTGAAATAAGAAACTCGCATCGCTAGATAAGTATTTGAGAATAACTTTACTGCTTCTGCTTCCGTTGAGTGAGTAAACAGTACGTCGATGTTTTCTTTTTCCGCACCTTCCACAAGAAGATTCGCAAACACTTTAGCGCGTTCAGAACATTCACCAACGATAATACGTGATGGGTGTAGATTATCGTACAGGGCCTTGCCTTCACGCAAAAACTCCGGTGAGAACATGACGTTTTCGCAGTTCAGCTCTTGCTTAATACGCTCGGTATAGCCAACCGGCACCGTTGATTTAATAATCATCACCGCATCAGGATTGATCTCCATGACGTCTTTGATGACAGATTCTACAGAGCTGGTATCAAAATAATTGTTTTTAGGGTCATAATCGGTAGGTGTAGCAATGATGACAAATTCAGCATTTTTGTAAGCGGCTTTATCCGTTGTTGCCATGAAGTTCAGCGTCTTATTTGATAGAAAGTGCTCAATCTCATTGTCTACAATCGGTGACTGCTTATTGTTTAGCATTGCCACTTTTTCATCGATGATATCTACCGCAATGACTTCATGATGTTGTGCCAAAAGCATAGCGTTTGATAGACCCACATACCCTGTACCGGCTACTGCAATCTTCATGATAATACCTATAGTTTCGAGTAATTAACTCAACATAATTTATAACTTAGCTTGCCGTATCATACTCTGGTTGGGGAATTATTCCACTAGCCCGCTTTATCCATTCCTTGCTATACTCGTGACAGTTTTGTATTCAAAAGAGTTAGAAAATTATGATTATCGTAACGGGTGGTGCTGGCATGATTGGCAGCAATATTGTTAAGGCGCTTAATGAAGCGGGCCACAACGATATTCTAGTCGTCGACAACTTAAAAGATGGTAAGAAATTTAAGAACCTTGTAGACCTAGACATCACGGATTACATGGATCGTGATGACTTCCTAACTCAAGTCATGGCCGGTGATGATTTTGGTCATATTGAAGCTGTTTTCCATGAAGGAGCATGCTCTGCTACCACTGAGTGGGATGGCAAATACATGATGCTCAACAACTATGAATACTCAAAAGAGCTACTTCATTACTGTGTTGAGCGTGAAATTCCTTTCTTGTATGCCTCTTCAGCTGCAACTTACGGTGAGACCGACACTTTCATCGAAGAGCGAGAGTACGAAGGTGCATTGAATGTCTACGGCTATTCAAAACAACAATTTGATAACTACGTTCGTCGCTTAACCGTGGATGCAGCAGCACACAACGAAACGCTTTCGCAAATCGTAGGGTTTCGTTACTTCAATGTTTATGGTCCACGCGAGCAACACAAAGGCAGCATGGCCTCTGTCGCTTTCCACCTAAACAACCAAATGAATGCCGGTGAAAACCCGAAATTGTTCGCAGGTAGCGAAACCTTTAAGCGTGATTTTGTGTATGTAGGTGATGTTGCGGCTGTAAACTTGTGGTTCTTAGAGAATGGGGTATCAGGCCTCTTTAATCTAGGTACTGGCAATGCTGAGTCGTTTGAAGAAGTCGCCAAGGCAGTTATCAAGCACCATGGTAAAGGCGAAATCGAAACGATTCCTTTCCCTGAGCATTTAAAAGGTGCTTACCAAGAATTCACTCAAGCAGACCTAACGAAGCTTCGCGGTACAGGTTGCGATATCGAGTTTAAAGCAGTAGCCGATGGCGTTGCTGAGTACATGAAGATCGTAAACGCTTAACGGTATATTTCAGATTAGGACCAATAATACACTCTACTTTTAGCGTGTATTATTGGGAATGTCTAACGAATATAATCATTCCCAGAGTGACCGATATTAAGTTAACTCTCTGATTTAAATAATGTAGTGAATGAATGACCACACAACGCAATGATTTTGATCCAAAAGCTTACAATCCTGAGTTTGAATGGGGTTTTCTAGCACCTAAATACTGGGGCACTTGGATTGCCGTTCTGTTATCGTCTTTAGTCTGCTTCTTACCTAATAGCATTCGTTTAGCATTAGCTAAGTTTATGGCTAAGCAAGCTGTAAAAATCAAGAATAAGGCTAACCGCCGAGCTCGCGTAAACCTTGAGATGTGCTTTCCTGAGCAATCTGTAGAACAGCGTGAAGAAACTCTCTATCAGTCATACGTTACTTCCATCTCATTTTTGATGGGGTTTGCTTCACTGACACTCAAGAGTAAAACTTGGCTAGAGAATAACACTGCGATAAACGGCCTGAGCAACCTAACCGATATTACAGACAGTGGCGAGAATGTGATCTTGCTGGTGCCACACACATGGGCTATCGATATCCCAGCGGTATTATTAGCTTCACGCAATTTACCTGTATCTGCGATGGCGAAAGCACAAAAAAACAAACTCAGTGACTGGCTAATGCACCGACAGCGCGTGCAATACGGCGGTCGTGTTTATGATCGCAGCGGTGGTATCAAACCTTTCATCAAATCGGTACGTGATGGGTACCTGGGTTACTATCTCCCTGATGAAGATCTTGGCCGTGAGCACAGTGTCTTCGTTGACTTTTTCGCGACTCAAAAAGCAACTATCTCAGGCCTTGGTCGCCTATCAAAACTAAGTAAAGCTAAAATTGTGCCCTTGTTTGCTCAATACGATAGCAGTACAGGCCAATACGCCCTGGACTTCTACCCTGCTCTACCCTTCCCAACAGGAAGCGAAGAAGAGGACGCTCGTATGATGAACCAATGTATTGAAAATTACGTGAGCAAAAACCCAGAACAATATATGTGGATCTTAAGGCTGCTTAAGACTCGTCCGGAAAGTAATGACAACCCGTATCACAGATAAACATAAACCTGAGATATTATAGATGAGAAATCATACAACTAGAGCATTCACGCTCCACAAAGATCCTATCATTGTTATTATTACCCGATCGCTTAAGATGTAAGAGAATTACCATGACTAAAATTTTTGTCATAAACTTAGAATCTTCGACAGAGAGAAAAGAGAACATTAGTCGTCAACTAGATGAACTATCTCTTCCTTTTGAGTTTTTTTCTGCGATAGATGGCCGAATGTCTCCTCCTCATCCGCTACTGAAACTTTATAACGATGATTTAAGCCAAACATACAGAGCAAAGACATTGAGTGCAGGACAGCTAGGATGCTATGCAAGCCACTTTTTATTATGGGAAAAGTGTGTTGAACTCAATCAGTCAATAATCGTAATTGAAGATGATGCTCTTCTATATAAAGAAGAATTCCTCAACTTCATTCGAGATATTAGTGATATACCAGAAAATGTAGAGTGTGTGAGATTATTCAAAAATAAACGCCGTAAATATGATTCTTACGAAGTGTTCGAAGCTAATTCCACTAGTATTCATAAGTTCACTAAAGGGCATATGAGTGCAACAGCCTATTTCTTGAGGCCTTCAGGGGCGAATAAATTCCTTGAACATTCAAAAGAGTGGTATATGGCCGTAGATATTTATATGGACCGATTCTGGAAAAACGATGTTGAATGCTATGGAACTGCTGTTCCTTGTTTAACAAACGACCCTAAGTTTGATTCTGATATCGGGTATGAAAAACGCACTAGCACTAGAAGCTTATTCAAGAAATGTAAGCGTGAGTGGTTCAATTTAAACGAAACAATTCAACGTAATTTACATAATATAAAATTCAAATACTCGAAGCGGTAACTCAATGAAAATTCTTATTGCTAGTTCTTACTACCATGCTCGAAATAGCGTACGCCCTGAAGCCGAAATGTTTGTTGAAATGGTAAAGCAAGGCCATGAGGTAACAGTTATTACCCAAGGAGATGCAGAATACACTCAACGGTTTAGAGAGTGTGGTGTGAAAGTTATTGATGCATACCCTAATAAAAAGATTTGTTTAAAAACTATCAGGACTTATAAGAAAGAACTTAAAAATAAAAGCTATGACATCTTTTATGCATTTAATTCCAAAACAATCCCAAACGCGGCGTTTGCTTGTATTGGTACAGAAACCAAATTAATCACATATCGCGGGACTACGGGCGGCCTATATCGCCATGATCCTTCCGCTTACCTTACTCACCTACACCCAAAAGTCAGCGGCATTGTTTGCGTATCAAAAGCTGTTGCTAACGACGTGAAAAAGAGAGCTTGGTGTGACAAAGAAAATGTAGTAACTATTTATAAAGGTCATGAACTAAACTGGTATACTGTTCAAGCAAATAAGCCGGAAGAATTTGGCTTAGATTCAAGTAAAGTCATTGCTGTATGTGCCGCGCATGTAAGGCCAAGTAAAGGGATTGATGTTCTAATTGAGGCTACACGCTTTGTTGAAAACCCTGACTTCCACCTCCTTTTAATTGGCAGTGGTTACGAGCCTTACTTTGATATGGCCCAAAAAAGCCCTATGTCGGAGAGAATCCACTTCATTGGTCACAGAAAAGATGTTCCATCGATAATGGCAATGGCTGACTTTCAAATCCAGCCATCGATCAGTGGGGAAGGCCTTCCAAGAACGATCGTTGAAGCCATGGCTAATGGGACACCATCAATCGTAACGACAACAGGTGGCTCTCCAGAGCTAATTGAAGAAAACGAAACTGGTCACATTGTTCCCGTAAAAAACGCTCAGTTATTAGGTGAATCAATAAACAATATGGCAAATAATAAAGAACAATGCGTGGAGATGGGACGTAAAGCAAAGATCAGACTTCAGCGCTACTTTTCGTCATCAGAAACAGTAAAACAGCACATTAACTTTTTTGAAAAATTAACTAAGAAATAATTTAATGCTATTAGGGTAGGGGAAATGATTTAACCTACCCTAACAATTGAGTTTTTATCTTTGATAATTTTATTTATCACTTCTTTTCGAATCTTAACTATCGCATTTAGTTGTTCCGAAGAACTCAACTGGTAATTGTTCTTGTCATTGGCTAAGGGGTTTAACCCTAATCTTTTTCCGTTCTAGACCACCTTACACCACAAGTAGTACATTTATCAGATAACTTAGGGACACTCTACCCTCATACGCCTGATGAGAAGATAATAACTTCGTCCGCACCTGAAAGAGTTTTATTTAATCGCTTCTCCGTCAAAATCGTCCCTATGCCTAAAAAATAACGAGAGCTATCTTCTACAATCAAGTCACCAAACAGTTGTGGCCATAGCCAAGGGTTAAGATCATCCCCTACATTGTAAGTATCTGACAGGCAGTACTCTAATTTAAAAGCCACTGGTTAACTCCTTTCTTTTTCGATAAGCCACAAGCCGACATATTTATTGAAATTCACCTGAGCGTAAGTCATAGCCATAATGAAACCGACACTACCATCCATAAAGCCACGACGGATAATGTACACAAGGAAAAACGTCCACATCGCTCGAAGTAGAGCAAGGAATAAGCCGTGTGATTTCTTGCCTTTACGATGGTACTTTTGCGAGCCGAGCCAGGCGTACTGCGCTGCTTTATCTAGGCCGTGGCCATAGTCACGATGGGTGTAATGAAGAAGAAATCCCTTCAATATCCCTGTAGAGCCTTGCTCCGGAACGACGGTCTCGTGAACCTCGTCTAACGTATATCGAGAGCCTTCTCTCTTAAACAGTCTTAATACTGCACGAGCACTGCGGCCATGTTTTAGAGTCGTGCCATAAAGCGTCACTCCCCAAGGAAGTTTATAAGCAGTGTGTTTGATTTGATCTTGTTTTAATAGTTCAACAAGAGCGTCGCTCATCTCTTTATCGAGAGCTTCGTCAGCATCAATTGATAGCACCCAATCACATGTCGCTTTATCTAGCGCTCGCTGTTTTTGCTTACCAAAGCCAGGCCAATCTGTGATTGTCACGTTATCTGTATATTTTTGGCATATCTCAACGGTTGCGTCTGTTGAGCCACTGTCTAGAACAATCAATTCATCGGCAATATCAACAACAGATTTAAGGCAAGTTTCAATTCGGTCTTCTTCATTCTTGGTAATAACAATGACAGACAGGGTATGTTTTCTCATTATTCAGCCCTAGAATTTCCAATAGTTTAATGATTTGCGGATTTTAAAGTTACGAATCCAATTTTTTGGTTTTTTATCCTGCCAACCGCTTTCTAGCACATCCGTAATAGCACTCAGAACTCTCGCTGAGGATTGACCGTCCAAATATGGCGTTATTGACGGACCATAATTAGCAATGGCTTTATCTCTTGTTTCATCAGGCAGCATAGCTTGTTGAATTGCTGATTCTAACTGCTCTGCTTGGGTAATATTGATGAAGCTCGCTTGAGGCTCTCGGTTATTTACCGTAACAACCGGCTTATTGAGCAACAAAAACTCCTGAAAGATCGATGAGTTGTCACATACCATCACATCAGCACGATGCTGCATTTCAATCACTCGATCATTGTCGAAGAACAGAAGGTTGTCCCCTTCCAACGCCTGGTATTTTTCTCGTGTCTCTTGCTTCATTTTAGGATGCAATGTCACTAACCATTGCCACTGACTCAGTTGACTGAGGCGCTTAAGCTCTTCATAAACCAACTCTGCACACGATAAGCTTGGCGAAAAGGTAGAAGCGAATAGAATTTGCGGTCTTTCAAAATGCTTGTCACTGGTTTGATAATTAAACAAGCTATCGAGCTTCAGCCACCCGGTCTCTTTAACTTGAAAATAGCCGCGCTGCTTAGCTAGCGGCTCAAGCGAGCTTGTTCTTTCATGGCCTTCGGTGCAATACAAATCAAATAGACCACGTTCAGGGTATAAGTTCCCACGTTTGCTCTCGTTCAAACCATGAAATACTTGTACCTTCAACCCTGGAATAAACGCTGGAACACGATCGCCGGGCACTAGAACGGCAGAAGGATTAAAGGCAATAGCTTCTGTCAAAGAGACGCTCTGCTCTTGATCCAGTAAAAGATGTTCAGAAGCGTCTTCACCAACAAGCAACCACTTAACCTCATGGCCGAGTTGCTTCGCGTAATCATAGAATGGGCGAAGAATAGCAAATGAATAATTTTGCTCGACGTAGAGCAAGAAACGATAGGTTTGATCGGTTTGCATAAGCGATGAGATAAAATTCACCATGTCCGTTTGAAAGCGCAACTAAGCATTTAATTATAACGCTCTTTACTTTCGAGATTGAAGAAAATACTCTTCTGAATATTGATTTTGCCTTCTGGTGTCACTGTTCTTATGCTTATACGACTTATCTATACTCTCATATTGTCATTAGCTTCTCCGCTACTGCTGTATGGGCTTTATAAGAGCAAACCTGGAAAGCCAAGTTTTGGTCAGCGTTGGAAAGAACATTTCGGGATCACACCGCAAACTCAAGGTAAGAATCCTATCTGGATTCACGCAGTATCGGTTGGTGAATCGATTGCCGCCGTACCGATCATAAAGCAACTGAAGCGACGCAATCCAAACCAAGTCATTATCGTTACCACCACAACCAGCACGGGTGCAGAGCAGATAGAAAAACTCGGTGATTTGGTCGAACATCGCTACATGCCGATTGATTTTTCTTGGTGTGTACGAGGCTTCCTTAAATCAGTAAAACCAAAGCAAATGTTGATTATGGAAACAGAGCTTTGGCCAAACACGTTACATTGCGTCGCGAAAGCTGGGATTCCTATTTCAGTACTCAACGCTCGCCTATCTGAGCGCTCGTGCCAGCGCTATGCTAAATTCCAATCCGTGTTTAACCTTCTAGCGAAAAACCTTTCTCAAGTACTCTGCCAATACCCAAGTGATGCTGAGCGTTTTATACGATTAGGGTTAGATAAAGCATCGGTGCATGTGACAGGCTCAATCAAGTTTGATATTGAAGTCTCTTCTGAACAAGTAGAAAAAGGTAAAGCTTTGAGGGATCAAGTCGGCTTTAATCGTGATGTCTGGATTGCTGCGAGTACCCACCAAGGTGAAGATGAAATTGTTTTAGATGCTCATAAGCAACTTCTAAAAGACAACCCAAATACCTTGCTGATGATTGTGCCTCGCCACCCTGAACGATTCAGCCAAGTGACGGAACTGGCTAAACAGCAAGAATTCAACACCATCACTCGAACAAGTCAACAACCTATCGCCTCTGATGTTGAAGTGTATATTGCTGATACGATGGGAGAAATGTTGACCTTACTCGGTGGTGCTGATGTGTGTTTTATGGGAGGAAGCCTTGTAGGCGATAAGGTAGGTGGCCACAATCTTCTAGAACCAGCAGCCCTACAACTACCTTTATTGAATGGCCCTAGCTACTTTAATTTTAGCGAGATCACCGACAAGCTACTGGAAGCCAATGCCGTGGTTATTTGTCAAGATAGCCAAGGTATCGCAGGCCAACTCCAACAACTGTTCAAACAATCAGAACTGCGTAAAACTAAAGGCTTAGCGGCTTATCAAGTAGTTGAGCAGAACCGAGGGGCGTTGGATAGCACCTTACAACACATTATTGGCTAACAACCATTTGATTTAATTAGCCTGGTAGCCTTTTAACATCTAACCTTGATAACCCTTTAATATCGGCTCCCAATCCGACTCTTGCCATTGAATCTGGCGCTTGTTCACTTCTTTTAAGAACGAGCGCTTTAAGCGATTCAAGTTGCCTTCTTTCCAGTCATCACCCGCTTGCTGACCACACTTATCAAAGTCAATAATCCACACGTTTTGCGAGTCATCAAGCAAGATATTATGAATGTTGAGATCGGTATGATTAACCCCAGCATCGTGCATCTTGCGTACCTCTTGCCCAATTCGACGATAAACATCCGCATCTATCGGGCCATTGACCAAGACATCAACCAGATCTTTGGCATTGGGAATTCGTTCAGACATTAAGTCCGCTCGATAAAGTAGTCCGCTTTTAATGGCTCTAGCAGCAATAGGCTTCGGTACATTCACACCTGCGTTTGCCAATATCTTTAGGACATTAAGCTCCATAGCGCAGCGAGTACTCTCCCAATCAGAGAAACGATATTGGTCTTCGACTAGCTTCCCAAACAATCCGCCACGGCGATAATGGCGCAATGCGGCCTGTATTCCATCAAGCTGAATGAACCATGTGGTACCGCGCCCTTGAGCACTGCCTGAAATGGCGTCTTGTTGCTGCCAATATTCAGCCTCAAAAATCTGAGCGATATCGCCCTCTGGTACCTGAGCCAAAAGTTCAGGGTCGTACCAAATTGTTTGGTTCTTGGTGCTAATCGTTTCCATCTATGAGGCCTTTGGGTCGCTTTTCGTCATTGCTATTTTACAACTAATGCGAGTATCTGCATAATTCTGATGTTATTCACTTTTTTCGGGCACTTTATGTCACTGTTCTCAACTGCACCTCAATCTCTTTGCATACTTCGCCTCTCCGCGATTGGCGATGTTTGTCATGCTATTTCTGTGGTTCAAGCCATCCAGAAGCAGTGGCCTGAAACGAAAATCACTTGGATAACGGGCAAAATAGAAGCCATGCTGATCGGCGATCTACCCGGTATTGAGGTGATTGTTTTCGATAAGAAACAAGGCTTCAAAGGAATGCGTGAATTATGGCGTCAGCTATCTGATCGTAAATTTGATGCACTTCTGCATATGCAAGCCGCACTCAGAGCCAGCGTGCTATCTTGGGGAATAAAGGCGAAGTGCAAAGTGGGATTTGGCAAAAACCGTACTCGTGAAATGCAGTCACTCTTTACCAACCACCATCTACCTATTTCAGATAAGTTTCATGTGTTGGATAACTTTGCCGAATTTGCTCGCTACATTGGTGCCCCCTTCGATAAGCCTCAATGGGATATCCCTTTAACACCTGAAGATGAACAACTCGCAATTAGCACCATGGCAGACAAGCCGACCTTGGTTATCTCCCCAGCTGCAAGCAAAGATTCACGCAATTGGTTAACTGAGCGATATGCAGCTATTGCTGATTATGCTGTCGAACAAGGCATGCAAGTGGTGTTATGTGGTTCTCCGGCACCAAGAGAAGTTAACCTTGGTAGCGACATCGAAAAATTATGCCAGTCGCCAGTAACCAACTTGATTGGCAAAACGAACTTGAAGCAACTGACTGCCGTACTGAAACATGCAACGGTGGTATTGGCACCTGATACTGGCCCAGCCCACTTGGCAACTACGCAGTCAACGCCTGTAATCGGCTTGTACGCACACAGCGACCCTCGTAGAACAGGACCTTACAACGATCTCGATATCGTAGTGAGTGTTTATCAACAGCACGTAGAAGCACAACAAGGTAAACCAGTCGCAGACCTTCCATGGGGAACCCGTGCTAAAGGCGATGACCTGATGAAAGACATCACACTCGATATGGTAAAGCAGCAACTCGATAAGGCCTTAAACTCTAGTAAAGCACCGAATTCGAACACTACATTAAGCAAGGACAGCTAAAATGAGCACACACGTTATTTATCCAGGAACTTTTGATCCGGTGACCAATGGCCACCTTGATATCATTGTTCGTGCCGCTAGCATGTTTGACCATATCACTGTTGGAGTAGCAGCGAGCCCAAGTAAAAAAACCATGTTTGAGTTAGATGAACGTGTAGAGTTGTTACGTGATGCGGTGTCTCACTTACCTAACGTATCTGTAGAGGGATTCTCAGGGTTACTAGTCGACTTTGCTAAACAGCAGCAAGCAAACGTATTAGTACGTGGTCTAAGAACAACCATGGACTTTGAGTACGAGTTTGGTCTCACTAGCATGTATCGTAAGCTCCTACCTGGCCTTGAAAGCGTATTTCTGACCCCTTCAGAAGAGTATGCTTTCCTCTCTTCAACCATTGTTCGTGAAGTCGCTATACACGGAGGGGATATTAGCCAGTTTGTACCACAAAAAGTAGCAGACGAAATCACAATAAAAACAGCCAAGTAGTTCTCTTTATCTACTCCGAAAAATAAAAATAGCGCTCAGTGAGCGCTATTTTTATTAATACCTATAATTTAATCCGCCCCGAGCACGATCTTTCCGACACTACAGAACCACTAATAGTCAATCAGCCATACTGCCTCAACATTCTTGAAGCCCGTCACAACCATAATCGCTAAATAAGTGAACCGTTATTACAAAAATCCAGGCGAGTGTTACTATGGTTCACTATAAATAAACACATCAATATAGCTTTATGAAATCATACTGTATTACCTTAAAAGCAAACCATTGTAGGCAAAAATCAACAGCTAACGCCCTTAAGGATGCTCAGGTTGATTTTGAGTTTTTTATCGGAGTGGATGCACGAACCGATGAACATCCTCTACTAACAAGAATTCACGATAGAGCTTTTTTACACAATATGGGTAGACCGCATGCAATTGGGGAAGTGGGGTGTTATGCAAGCCATTATCTTATTTGGCAAAAATGCATAGAGTTAAATGAACCCATTTTAGTCTTCGAAGATCATGCCGATATTGATATCGATATATTTCGCAATACTTTGACTATCGCCGAGCAGCATATTGAGCAGTGTGGTTTTATTCGCTTACAAGACAGTAAGAATAGACTACATTATTCAGTTGATAAGTACGATACACAGCATCTTGTAAAGTATTTGAAAGTTCCTCAAGGAACCGCCTGCTATGCTATATCTCCCAAAGCGGCACAAGCTTTCATCGAACAAAGTTCAACTTTTAATTATCCAGTTGATGTATTCTTAAGGAATACTTGGATTCATAAGCACCCCATGTTTGGTGTTTCTTCTGCTGGATTACAGCGTAGTAAACGGCCGTCAATTATCGGTAGTCGTAAACATAAAGGTAGAAAAGACTATTCTGTCGCCTTTATGAAGATTGTGAACAAAATAAAGAGTATGGCACTTAATCTATCAACAAACCTTTATCACCTTGCAGTACTAGATAAAGAGTTCAGACCAAAATTCTAGGTCTAGGAAAAGTACACTCACATTAAATTGCCCCCTCTCTTTATGCTTATACTTATACCTAAAAAGCAATCATGCGATTACCTATAAAAATAGCGCTCATTGAGCGCTATTTTTATAAGAGAAACTAACTCTTATAGTGAGTAGTAAGCTTTATACCAATCCGCAAAAGCTTTCGCGCCTTCTTGGATCTTCACTTGAGGTTTATAGCCAACCGCTTCAAACAAATCTTCCGTATCAGCGTAAGTCGCGTACACATCACCAGGCTGCATTGGCATGAAGTTCTTTTTCGCTTCAACACCTAGAGCACCTTCTAATGCTTCGATGTAGTCCATTAATTTAACCGGGCTGCCATGACCGATGTTAAACACGCGATACGGAGCAGAACTGGTTGCTGGTGACCCTTGCTCAACGGTCCAATCTGGTTGCTTGGCTGGTATACGATCTTGAACACGAATAATACCTTCAACGATATCATCGATATAAGTGAAGTCACGCATCATGTCGCCGTTGTTATAAATGTCGATTTCTTTGCCCGCTACGATTAGATTCGCAAACTTGAACATCGCCATATCAGGGCGACTCCAAGGGCCGTAAACCGTAAAGAAGCGAAGACCTGTCGTTGGTACGTCGTATAAATGAGAATAGGTATGCGCCATCAACTCATTCGACTTCTTAGTCGCGGCGTACAGTGAAATCGGGTGATCAACACTGTCTGCTGTATGGAATGGCATTTTTTGATTCAAGCCATAAACGGAACTCGATGAAGCATAAACGAGGTGTTCAACCTTATTATGGCGACAACCTTCAAGAATAGCTAAGTGACCGACAAGGTTGCTATCGGCATACGCCATTGGGTTATCAATTGAGTAACGAACGCCAGCTTGCGCTGCTAAATGAATCACACGGTCAAATTTTTGCTCAGCAAAAAGCTCAGCGATACCTTCTCTATCAGCGAGATCCAGCTCGATAAAGGTCAGGTTTTCATGTTCGATACGTTTAAGGCGGTCATGCTTTAAAGAGACTTGGTAGTAGTCATTTAGGTTATCGATACCAACAACCTCATGCCCTGCCGCACATAGTCGCTCTGACACTGCAGAGCCAATAAAACCAGCAACGCCAGTTACTAAATATTTCATTCTACTATTCTCAATTCATATAATTAGTACAATTGTAGCCACTCGCTAGCCTATCGACTAGCAATAAAAAGTGAACACGAGTTCAGATTTTCTATACTTGGCACTCTTCACAAAAGAACGTGTTCCGCTGCCCTATTTTTAACTCTTGGATTAGAGCTTCACAGTTAGGGCACTTTTCACCTGCTTTACCATACACTTGCAGCTCTTGTGCGAAGTAGCCTGGTTTACCATCAGCCTGAGAAAAATCTTTCAGCGTAGTACCACCTTGCTTGATAGCCGTTGCGAGTACTTGTTTAATCTCATCGGTTAACAAGATCCATTCGGCTTTGGTCACTTTGTTTGCCGATCGTAACGGGTGGATTTTTGCAGAGAACAAGGCTTCGTTAGCGTAGATATTCCCCACACCAACCACTACTTTGTTGTCCATGATGAACTGCTTAACGGCAACCTTACGCTTTTCTGCTTTCTCAGCAATGTAGTCAGCGTTGAAGTCATCGGTTAGTGGTTCAGGGCCAGAACCGAGTAACACAGGGTGTGTTTCGTCGGGAGCAGCCCACAGCCAAGCGCCAAAGCGGCGAGGGTCGTTATAGCGCAGTACTTTGCCGTTGGTGAGCTTAAGATCCACGTGATCGTGTTTGGCTGCTGGGAAGTCAGCATCTAATACGCGTAGTGAGCCAGACATACCAAGGTGAACAATGGCAGTGCCAGTATCCGTTTCAATCAATAGGTACTTTGCACGGCGCGAGATAGAGCGAATCACCTGCCCTTCTAATGCTTTTAACTCTTGTGGGATATCCCAACGCAGCTTAGGCGTGCGAAAAGTAAGGGTTTTAATGGTCTCGCCAACTAAATGAGGCGAGATCCCCATACGGCTTACTTCGACTTCGGGTAATTCAGGCATAGTTAGTCGTCCGATTTAGAGGAGTGGTTAGCGTTAAAGCTTGGAAACAGGTAGCTCTCTTCAATAGACACCGCCAACCACTGATCATTCCAGTTTTTTAACAACCAGAACTCCGGCAATTGATAATAGGTAATACGCTGGGGCTCTTCTTGGTCTTGGTACCATACTTCGATGGTGTGTGGTGTATTTAACCGAGGCGTAAGGTCTGTGTAGGTCTGTGAGTCGACTTCCGTGCCCACAAGCTCTTTCCAACGTTGTGACAGCTCTTGTGCATTGGTGGCTTGAGGAAAGTCAGTATCTTCGAACTGGTAAACCCATTGATTATCTTGTTGAATGACAGACCACTTAGCAAAGTGTAACGCTTGAAGCTTTGCTGTTGGGTTCAGGAGATAAGGATAAGGGCTATCAACCTGCGGTTCAGGCTCGATAAGGTACGCTTTGATCAATGTTGGAAGGTTTAACACGCCAATAAAAGCGATCACACTGAACATGAGTATGTTGTTCCACCGGCGTCCACGATATCTCATCTGATTCTGCTCATCTAACCTATTGAACATTCAGTATATCGTGAAAGTGGCAATACTTTCTATGTTGTACAGATTTCTATCTATCAGAGGCTATATCAAGCAAGAATAATTGAGTTCCTCAAATTTTAGATATAAAAAAACCCAGCGATTAAACTGGGTTTTTCAATTCTTTCTTCTACTGAAGAAGAGCAAAAAAAGCATCAATTACTTGATTTTAGCTTCTTTGTACATAACGTGTTGGCGAACTACTGGATCAAACTTTTTGATCTCAAATTTGCCTGGCATGTTACGCTTGTTCTTATCAGTTGTGTAGAAGTGACCAGTACCTGCAGAAGATACTAGACGAATTTTCTCACGAATGCCTTTAGCCATTGCTTAATTCCTCTTAAACGTTTTCGCCACGTGCACGGATATCAACAAGAACAGCATCGATGCCTTTCTTATCAATGATACGCATGCCTTTAGCAGTTAGACGTAGTTTAACAAAACGTTTTTCGCTCTCTACCCAGAAACGATGAGTTTGTAGGTTCGGCAGAAAACGGCGCTTAGTAGCATTGCGTGCGTGTGAACGGTTGTTACCCGTTACTGGACGCTTACCAGTTACTTGGCATACTCGGGACATGAATGTCTTCTCCAATCGTTTCAGCTCGATATCAACCTTGGTGGCCGAACCTCTCTATCAATTAAAATAGAAGGTAAAAACCGTTATGGAAAATCCATACAAGGCTATCAAAGGTCGCGCATTATACTAACTTGACACGCATTGCTCAAGACCCGAACAGATCCTTTTTACGGATTTCGTGATCTTTTTTTGTGCAGCGCAGCTTGCTTGAGTAATCAGAGCTGATTTTAGGTCTAAAAATGTGGCCGGAATAATAGCAGATTTAACGCAACTAACAACCTAAAATGTGATTCAAATCCATCCACGCTCTGCAAAAGAGACAACTTCACCATCTCCAACGACAAAATGGTCGAGAACTCGGATGTCCACCAGCGCTAATGCGTCGGTTAATCGGCGTGTAATCCGCCTATCCGCTTGGCTGGGCTCAGCAACACCTGAAGGATGGTTATGAGCTAAGATTAATGCCGCCGCATTATGATGAAGTGCCCGTTTAACCACTTCCCGCGGGTAAACCGATGCGGCATCGATGGTTCCTTCAAACATCACCTCGTCCTTTATTACCCTATTTTGGTTATCGAGGAACAATATATAGAAGGCTTCTCGCTGGCGATCACGCAACATGCTCGAGAGATAAAGCTTAGTATGACTTGGGCTAGTAAGCGCATCTCCACGAGATAAAGTCTCTGCTAGATAACGCTGCGTCATCTCTAACACAGCTTGCAATTGAACATACTTGGCCTGCCCCATCCCTTTATGAGCACAAAAGTCTTCCTGCGTTGCTGAAAAGAGATGGCGGAGCGAGCCAAAGTCTTTGATCAACTTGTCTGCGAGTTCCAAGACGTTCATTCCTTGTGTCCCTGTTCGCAGAAATATCGCGAGCAATTCCGCATCACTCAAAGAATCAGGCCCTCTATTTAACAACTTTTCTCTCGGCATCGATTCGGCAGGTATTTTATCTATTGGCATATAAAGACAATCATTGGTCATGAACACAACCCATCACCTTAATGAGATCGTAATCAGAGATCCTTCGATAGAGATCAAAGGAAACGAGACACTAACAAAATCGTGTAATTGATAAGTTTGATAACACCAACTTGATGAGCGTCAACTCTGTTCGAGTTCTGCTTCTAGGCACTTATCCTTTGTTCTGATATCGTAAGTCGCAGAGAAATTAAGGAACAGAATCATGCAAACATTGGTTAATCAACTGGATAACGCTGACCTACAAGGCCTGGCTGGGAAAAAAATCCTACTTGGCATTAGTGGTGGTATCGCTGCGTATAAATGTGCCGAACTGACTCGACGCTTAATTGAGCGTGGGGCGCAAGTACAAGTCGTGATGACAAATGCAGCCAAGGAGTTCATCACTCCTCTCACCATGCAAGCCGTCTCTGGAAGGCCAGTGTCTGATAGTTTGCTTGATCCTGCTGCTGAGGCTTCCATGGGGCACATTGAGCTCGCAAAATGGGCTGATTTGGTATTACTAGCGCCAGCAACCGCAGACCTGATTGCTCGTATGACAGCGGGCATGGGTAACGACCTACTGACCACTTTGGTTTTAGCAACCGATGCGCCAGTTGCGGTATCTCCGGCAATGAACCAACAAATGTACAGCCACCCTGCCACTCAAGAGAACATTGCGACACTAAAACGTCGTGGTTGTGAAGTTTGGGGGCCAGCGGCTGGCGAGCAAGCGTGTGGTGATGTCGGTATGGGTCGTATGTTAGAGCCAATGCAGCTCGTGCATCGCTGTGAAGACTTCTTCCAACCTAAGCCACTTGCTGGCCGTTCTGTGTTGATTACTGCAGGCCCGACTCGTGAAGCGATTGACCCGGTGCGTTACATTACCAACCACAGCTCGGGCAAGATGGGCTATGCACTGGCTGAAGCAGCCGCGAAACAAGGCGCAACAGTGACTCTAATCAGCGGCCCTGTTTCATTAGCAACGCCAAATAAAGTTAATCGTATTGATGTCGACAGCGCACAACAGATGTTTGATGCCGTTACTGCTAACGCTTCTCAACACGATATTTTCATCAGCTGCGCCGCAGTTGCCGATTACCGCCCTGAGACCATTGCAGACCAAAAGCTTAAAAAGGTCGACGGTAAAGACGACATGACCATTCAAATGGTTAAAAACCCAGATATTGTCGCTTCTGTCGCTTCAATGACCGAAGGTCGCCCATTTACTGTCGGCTTCGCAGCAGAAACTCAAGATGTTGAGAAGTACGCACGCGGTAAACTGGAAAGAAAGAACCTCGATATGATCTGCGCCAACGACGTCTCAGTTGAAGGCCAAGGCTTCAATAGCAGTAGCAATGAGCTGCACCTTTATTGGAAAGGCGGCGATAAATCTCTGCCACTGGAAAGCAAAGACACACTTGGTTTCCAGATCCTCGATCAGATCCAACAGCTTATTAATGTATAAACGCACAAATTTGCTCTGATAATCTGCTGACACCTCTCGATTCTGTTGACCTAGGGCTTACAAAACTAGGAAACAGAATTGAATGGTGTTTATAATCCTTCTTCACTCAATCCTCATCTTTAGGAAAGGAAGTAAATAGATGGCTGGTACTCGAAAATCAAACCGTCGTGAAGAAATCCTACAAGCTCTCGCACAAATGTTGGAATCGACCGAAGGTGCTTCTCGTATCACAACGGTAAAGTTGGCCAAGCAAGTGGGTGTTTCTGAAGCTGCGTTATACCGCCACTTCCCAAGCAAAGCCCGCATGTTTGAAGGCCTGATCGAGTTCATTGAAGAAGCGTTGATGTCTCGAATCAACCGTATTCTGGATGAAGAGAAAGACACGCTAGAGCGCATACGCCTAGTACTACAACTTATCTTAGTTTTCTCAGAACGTAACCCAGGCCTGACTCGAATTTTATCTGGTCATGCTCTAATGTTTGAAAATGAACGCCTGCGTGATCGCATCAACCAACTTTTCGAACGCATTGAGACGCAACTTCGCCAGATCCTGCGTGAAAGAAAGCTTCGTGAAGGGAAATCATTCCCGGTTGATGAGAAAATCTTAGCCGCTCAGCTGCTAGGTCAAGTTGAAGGCAGCTTGAATCGATTTGTTCGCTCAGACTTCAAATATCAACCGACAGAAAACTTCGATGCTTATTGGGCACTGCTAAGCGCTCAGATTAAGTAGCAATCAAATTAAGTGGCAATCAAATCTTAAGTGATGGTTATGACGACGAAAACTTCTTCAGCAAACGGCACAGCACAACACGTGATTACTAAGCCGCCTTTTACTCTAGCTCTACTTCACCCTAAATATTGGGGTGTATGGTTTGGTTTTGGGTTATTGGCGCTTATTGTTAACGTTCTCCCTTATCGCCTCTTACTGCTGTTAGGCCGATCGTTAGGCTCTTTGGGTGCTCGCTATGGTAAAAAGCGCGTCGCGGTAGCAACACGTAACTTGGAGCTCGCCTTCCCAGACAAGCCAGCAGATGAAGTCGCGGCAATGGTCAGTGAGAACTTTAAGAACACAGGTATGGCACTCATCGAAACCGGCATTACCTGGTTTTGGCCTACGTGGCGCTTCAAGCGCATCCTAGTAGATAAAGACACCCAAACACTGCGTACGCACAAAGCTAACGGTAAAGGTGTTCTTCTATGCTGTGTGCATGCCTTAAACCTAGAGATCACTGCGCGAGCAATGGCTGTTCTCGGTATTTCAGGTTTAGGTGTTTATCGCCCGCACAACAATCCGGCTTATGAATTCATTCAATACCGTGGTCGTACTCAGAACGGCAACCGCCTGATTCACCGTAAAGACGTGAAGCGTATGATTCGAATCCTGCGTCAGGGTGAGATCCTTTTCTACCTACCGGATCATGATTACGGTCGTAACAAGTCTGTGTTTGTGCCTTTCTTCGCTGTAGAAGATGCATGTACTACAACAGGCACTAGTATTCTGGCTTATACGAGCCGATGCGCACTTGTTCCGGGTTCTGGTTTTAGAAATGCCGATGGCAAGTATGAGATCATGGCCGATGAATCGATCGAAGATGACTATCCACAGAAAGATGAGAAAGCGGCTGCCGCCTACATGAACCGCTACCTTGAGAAGATTATCTTAAGAGCACCAGAACAGTGGATGTGGCTGCACAAGCGCTTTAAGACCATGGAAGACCCAGAAGTGGAGCGCGGCATTCGTTATAAATAATGAATACTGAACCAAAAGAAAAGGGGCTGATGAATCATCAGCCCCTTGTGCATTCTATAGTCTAATTACGAGTAGTATTAGATGCCGTATTGAGCGCGGTACGCTTTTACTGACTCTAGATGTGCTGCGTCTGTGCCTTTCTCTTCAAGGAAAGTCACCAAGTCAGTCAGGCTAACGATTGAGATAATCGCACAACCGAAGTCACGCTCAACTTCTTGAATCGCAGACAGTTCGCCTTTGCCCTTCTCTTGACGGTCGATAGCAACAAGCACGCCCGCTAAATCAGCGCCATTTGCTTGGATGATTTCCATCGACTCACGAATCGCAGTACCTGCAGTGATCACGTCGTCCACTAACATGATGCGACCTTCAAGCGCGCTACCGACAAGGTTGCCACCTTCACCGTGGTTTTTCGCTTCTTTGCGGTTGAAGCAGTAGGGCGTGTCTACATCGTGGTGATCCGCTAGTGCAACCGCTGTCGTCGTTGCAATTGGGATACCTTTGTATGCAGGACCAAATAGTACATCAAACTCAATGCCAGAATCAGCCAATGCTGCTGCGTAGAAGCGACCTAAGCGCGCTAGGTCACGACCTGTATTAAACAATCCAGCATTGAAGAAGTAAGGGCTCTTGCGGCCAGACTTTAAAGTAAACTCACCAAACTTAAGTACTTCTTTCTCTAGTGCAAATTCAATAAATTCACGTTGATATGCTTTCATGCTCATCCTCTATGTTTACTCAATAAAACTTAACTTACGCCCTGTACCACCCTTTCAGGTTTTACAGACAAAAAAATAGCCCCCAAATTGGGAGCTATTAAAAATGACTAGTCGGCCAACGCAGCTTTCTGCGCTTCGACGATATCGGCAATGCCCTTATTAGCCAGGGCTAAAAGCTGCATCAGCTCTTCGTGGCTGAACGGTTCGCCTTCTGCGGTGCCTTGAATCTCAATCATCTTACCGTCTTCCGTCATTACAACGTTCATGTCGGTATCGGCTGCTGAGTCTTCAACGTACTCAAGGTCACACAGTGCTTGTGCACCAACGATGCCCACTGAAACTGCCGCTACGTGGCCTTTCATTGGGTTCTTTTTCAGTTTGCCGCTTGCTAGTAGGCTGTTGATAGCATCAGCCATTGCAACGCTTGCACCTGAGATAGAAGCAGTACGAGTACCGCCGTCTGCTTGGATAACATCACAATCGACAGTGATCATAATTTCACCCATTACTTTCAGGTCAACAACAGCACGTAGGCTACGAGCGATCAGACGTTGGATTTCCATCGTACGACCACCTTGCTTGCCGCTCGCCGCTTCACGACGGTTACGAGTGTGCGTTGCACGTGGCAGCATGCCGTATTCAGCCGTTACCCAACCCTTTCCTTGGCCTTTTAACCAACGCGGTACGTTTTCTTCTACCGTCGCATTACATAGAACTTTAGTGTTGCCGAACTCAACTAATACAGAACCTTCAGCATAAGCTGTGTAGTTACGAGTAATTTTAATTGGACGAATTTGATCTACAGCACGGTCATTTGGACGCATTGGTATCTACCTTATTAACAGTCTGAAGTGATTTACTATCGAAAGAGTGCATCACCTAAGAAAGGGGTGAGACAGTTTTGATTGGGGCAAGATTATATAGCAGTTTATCGTGCAAATCTATTTACC
The DNA here is from genome assembly GCF_041467595.1 of Vibrio sp. 10N.247.311.13. NCBI lineage: Bacteria > Pseudomonadati > Pseudomonadota > Gammaproteobacteria > Vibrionales > Vibrionaceae > Vibrio > Vibrio sp. 10N.247.311.13. The sequence continues at coordinate 122,082 of NZ_JBFSUX010000008.1, forward strand.
GTTCAAAGCTATTTATCACGAAAGGCTATTTACAGTGAAAAGCGACAGGCTTCGAGAGCACACCATATCGTGATACTATGCGTGCGCGTTATTTTCAGAATGATAAAAGACAGGAAAATTCGATGATTTATAGTATGACCGCGTACGCACGCAAAGAAGTAAAAGGCGATTGGGGCAGCGCAGTATGGGAAATCCGTAGTGTAAACCAACGCTACCTAGAAACTTACTTCCGTATGCCTGAACAGTTCCGTGGTTTAGAGCCAATCTTGCGTGAGCGTTTCCGTAAGCGTCTTGCACGCGGTAAGGTTGAATGTAACCTACGCTTTGAAGCAAACCCTGCTGCAAAGGGCGAACTAAGCATTAACGAAGGTTTGGCTCAGCAAGTAATCAATGCTGCGAACCAAGTAATGACGATGACAGGTGAAGACAGCCGTTTGAACCCATTCCAAGTCATGAATTGGCCTGGTGTGATGGAAACGCCAGAGCAAGACATGGATGCCATCAACAAAGACCTACTTGAAGCATTCAACGATGCTATCGCAGAGTTCATTGATGCTCGTGCTCGTGAAGGTGAGAACATGAAGGCGCTAATCGTACAGCGCTTAGATGCAATCACTGAAGAAGTAGTGAAAGTTCGTGCACGCATGCCTGAGATCCTAGAGTGGCAACGTGAGCGTCTTCTTACCAAATTTGAAGATGCGAAAATCGAACTTGAAGGTTCTCGTGTTGAGCAAGAGCTTATCCTACTTGCGCAGAAGTCAGACGTAGCAGAAGAGCTAGACCGTCTAGATTCTCACGTGAAAGAAGCAAATGCAGTACTGAAGAAAGGTGGCGCTTGTGGCCGTAAGCTAGACTTCATGATGCAAGAGTTCAACCGTGAGTCAAACACGCTAGCGTCTAAGTCTATCAGCACAGACATCACAGCATCAGGCGTAGAGCTTAAGGTTCTTATCGAACAGATGCGTGAGCAGATCCAGAACATTGAATAACAGTCTGTAAGCTGTACACGATAAAGAATAATCAGCTTAATCAGTGTTGATTAGATCAAAATGAGCTCCTAATTTTAGGGGCTTTTTTTTATGGATACAGTAATAGTAATCAGGATGAGCAAGTGACTGGTTGTTACGTAGAAGGTTGAGTTAGAGCAAAGAACAGATACAACGATAGTTAGAACGAGATAACGGACGTAAAACAGGATTTTTGAATACTTAGAGAGGGTATTGCTAATGGAGAAGAGTGTTGCGGTAAAACTGAGGGGGGAAACAAATTTGAGAGAGAAAGTGACGCAAGTTGCTGTTGCAACCTGCGCCGACTTAAAATCTTATAGAGCTACAACGTTTGCAGCTTGAAGACCTTTTTGGCCTTGCTCTACTTCGAAAGACACTTGTTGGCCTTCTTTAAGAGTCTTGAAACCTTCAGAAGCGATTGCACGGAAGTGTACGAATACGTCAGCGCCGCCGTTGTCTTGAGTTAGGAAACCGAAGCCTTTCTCTTCGTTAAACCATTTTACTACGCCGTTTACTTTGTTAGACATGATGTGTCCCTTATATAAAAATAAAAAATTAATCGCCAAAAGTGCGATGCGCTGAAAGCTTGAATTATTTAATGTATCTATGAAGCTAAGGGAAACACTGAGAATAACAATGAAGCAATACTAAGGGTTCTACTTTACAACTGGATGTTTCATTTAATAACCCTGAGAACAGAGCGACGCCATTCTTGGTGATCTGAGCCTGCTTGTAAAGCGTTATTTGGACAATTTGATGCTTTTTTGTTCAACTGGCTTAAATTAAAAGCCCAACGATATCGTTTAATGCCGATCGTTTAAGAAGACTTGAACGATCCTGCAGTTAGCAGATAATCCCCATCAACAACGTTGATGGGGATTTTTTTATGCTTGAACAAGAATTAGCAATGGCGCACGAGACTATTGAGGATACGGATAATTACGAATCTGTCGTCAACGCCATTCAACTAGAATGGATAGAACAAGCTCTTCTTGAAACAAATAAAGCG